>JAGQUL010000318.1:0-1478 GCA_020438525.1 Thermoleophilia bacterium
GCGAGCTGGTCCTCGAAGTGCACGCCGGCGGCGCCCGCCTCGATCATGCCCTTCATCAGCTCGTAGGCGTTGAGCACGCCGCCGAACCCGGCCTCCGCGTCGGCGACGATCGGCACGTGCCAGTCGATGCCGCTGTCGAGGCCTTCGCTCCACTCGATCTGGTCCGCTCGCGTGAGCGCCGCGTTGAGGCGCCGAACGTGGGCGGGGACCGAGTTCGCGGGGTAGATCGACTGGTCGGGGTACACGTCGCCGGCAAGGTTGGCGTCGGCTGCGACCTGCCACCCGGAGACGTAGATCGCCTTGAGGCCGGCCTTCACCATCTGCACGGCCTGGCCACCGGTGAGCGCGCCGAGCGCGTTCACGTAGTCCACTCCGCCGTTCATGAGATCCCACAGGTTGCGCGCGCCGTACTCGGCGAGCGTGTGGCGAACGGGCAGCGATCCGCGCAGCGCGACCACGTCGGCGGCGGAGTAGTTGCGCTCGATGCCCTTCCAGCGCGGGTTCTCGGCCCACTCGCGTTCCAGTGCCTCGACCTCGCGGTCGAAGTCGGCGCGGGTGCGGCGTCCGTCGGTGCCGGACCATGTGTTGGGGGTGGCGCTCATCGTGGTGCTCCTGTGGTGGTGGATGGGGGTGGTGGCAGGAAAGGCTGGAATCGAATCAGTCGATGAGTTCGTAGGCGGGCAGCGTGAGGAACTCGATGAATGGGTCCTCGAGCGCGACGCGCTCGAACACGCGAGCGGCCTCGTCGAGATGCGCTGCAGCCGGCGTGCCGGCGAGCTCCTCGCGCAGCTCCTCGAGCACCTGTTCGAGGGTGCCGGTCACGAGGCCGGCGGTCACGGGTGCACCGTCGTCGAGGCGTGCCTCGCGATGCACCCACTGCCAGAGCTGCGATCGGCTGATCTCCGCGGTGGCGGCGTCCTCCATGAGGTTGTCGATCGCAACCGCGCCGCTACCGGCGAGCCAGGCAGCGAGGTAGTACACGCCGACGCGGATGTTGGTCCGCACCCCGGCACGCGTGATCGCTCCGTCGTCGACCGTCGTGTCGATGAGCTGCGCGGCGCTCACGTCCACGTCGTCTCGCTGGCGTTCGAGCTGGTTCGGTCGACCCTGCAGCACCTCGTCGAACTCGTCGAGCGCGACCGGCACCAGGTCGGGGTGCGCGACCCAGGTACCGTCGAATCCCGCCTGTGCCTCGCGGCGCTTGTCGGCGTGCACTGCCGCGATTGCGCGGTCGTTGACCTCCGCGTCACGGCGACTGGGGATGAACGCCGCCATGCCGCCCATCGCGTGCGCGCCGCGGCGGTGACACGTCTTGACGAGCAGCTCCGCGTACGAGCGCATGAACGGCACGGTCATCGTGACCTGCTGGCGATCCGGCAGGGTCGGAACCGACTCGATCGAGCGCAGGCGCTTGATCACGCTGAAGATGTAGTCCCAGCGTCCTGCGTTGAGACCGGCCGCGTGCTCGCGCAGCTCGT
>JAGQUL010000318.1:1575-1953 GCA_020438525.1 Thermoleophilia bacterium
TCGTTCCACAGGCGCGCCTCGAGGTGCGACTCGAGCTTCGGGAGGTACAGCCACGGTCCCCAGCCGCGGGACGCGAGCGCCTCGTGGTTGCGAAGGACGTAGACGACGACGTCCAGGATGCCACCGCTGACCGGCTCGCCGTCGACCGTCACGTGACGCTCGTCGAGGTGCCAGCCGCGCGGGCGCACGAGCAGCGTGGCGACCTCGCCATCCTCGCGCAGCCGGTACTCCTTGCCGGCCTCGTTCGTGAACGAGATCGTGCCGCGGATCGCGTCGGACAGGTTGCGGTGGCCCTCGATGCAGTTGCGGAAGGTCGGCGAGTTGGCGTCCTCGAAGTCGGCCATGAACATCCGAGCGCCCGAGTTGAGCGCGTTGATG
>JAGQUL010000319.1 GCA_020438525.1 Thermoleophilia bacterium
GATCCGCGAAACCCCCGAAACGGCGAGGATCCACCTGTCGATGCGGGATTTCCGCGCGCCTCGGTCCCGTCGGGAGTTTCGCATCTCATTGTCGGAAACCGGCAATACGATGCGAAACTCCCTCGCCAGCGCGACCGAGATCGACCCATCGCGACCAGGTTTCGCATCTCACTGTCGGAAACCGGCAATACGATGCGAAACTCGATCACCGAACCGTCGCCAACCAACCAGCCACGCGGAAGTTTCGCATCTCACTGTCGGAAATCGGCAATACAATGCGGAACTTCCTCGCCAGCGCGACCGAGATCGACCCCATCGCGACCAGTGCCAGCGGGCTCAGCCCTGGACGCCGCCCCCGGACGCCTCGACGCGGTTGAGCGCCGCCTCCATCTGGTCCACGTCCCCCGACGCGAGCGCATCCGAGAGCACCTGCGAGTCGCTCGGGCCCCCCAGGCCCGGCAGCTGGTTGGTGGTCTCGTCGTTGCCCATGAAGTACTCCGTGCCGAACGAGTACGCCTCCAGATGGATCAATCCGTTGAGCAGGACCCACATCACGCCGGCGAACAGCAGGATCAGCGGCAGGCGAGCCAGGATCACGTAGAAGGCATCGGAAGCGGAGCGAATGGCCATGGGGGAGGCACCTTTCGGGGGAAAAGGTTCGATGTTGGATGCGAATCCGTCGGCAATCCGACGTGCATATGCAACCAAGTTCCGACGAAACCGCCCGCGTGTCAACGCGAATTTCACGATCCATTGCCGCGAAACGGCCACGAAGCGGCCCACTTCCACGCTCCCATGCGCCCTGTCATAGGGTGCGGGCATGCCAGATCCCACCATCGCAATCGCCGTCGTGGCGCTGATCGCGCTCGTCGAGGCGACCCCTGCCGTGCGCATCCCCACCGGCATGCTGCTCGCGATCGCGCTGCTCGCCTCGGGCGCGGAGCTGCTCGCGATCGCGCTGCTCGGCGCCGTGGGCGTGATGATCGCCCGCCTGTCGCTCGCGCTCGCCGCCCGCTCCGGCCGCGACCACATCCGCCGCCCCTCCCCCGCCGCGCAGGCCCAGCGCGATGCCCTGCGCGCACACCTGTCGCGCTCCCCCGCGTACGCGCGCACCACCTTCGTGCTCGCCGCGCTGCCCGGCGTGCCGGCCGGATTCGTGTTCCCGCTGCTCGGCGCGATGCGAGCGCCGCTGTGGCCCGCGCTCGCCGGCACGGTCGTGGGTCGCGTGCCGGTGCTGGCGATCACCGCCGCGTTCTTCACGTGGGTCGGCCGGCTGCTCGCCGACTCCGACGACCAGGCGGCGATCGCCCTGGCGTTCATCGCGATCGCGATGTTCGCGGTGCGCATGATCAGCGACATCGACTGGCAGCACCGAGCCGAGACCGGCGAGTGGCGGATCCGCAGTTCCGCCGATCCGATGACGCGGATGACCATGATGTTCGGCGAGGGCGGCGCGCGCCGGCCCGACCAGCAGAACCCGTGGGGTCAGGCGAACGGCGGCTCGTCGTCGTCGCACTTCTCCGCGGAGGATTCCGACATCGTCGAGGGTGAGCTGCTCGGCGAGGAGGTCGATGGGGACGACGACGACCCGGGCTCGGGCAGCGACGACGATCCCCCTGCCGCGCTGCCGCCGTCGGGTGCGGCACCGGCGTAGCCCACGCACGCCAGCACCGGCAGCGGCGGGTACTTCGCAAAGCGCGGATCGTCGCCCGCTCGTCGGCACAGCGAGAACGCGGATCCGCGACCGCTCGTCACGACGCGCTGGAAGCTGCATGAATTGCATAGTCCGGCGCCCGGAACGCGCTGTCGCGCCGATCCGTCGGGATCCTGGCTGGTGTGATGGCCGTGCTGCATGATTCGTCGCCCGCGTGGGAATGCTATCGGGGCCATGCAGCGCGATCCTGTCCCATTCGAAGGCGACGAGGACCCGCTCGAGGGGGCGTTGGGGGACCTGGGGGACCTTGCCGAGCTCGAGCAGCGGTTCGCCATGCTCGATGCTCGCATCCGCGATCGCGGGTCGCGCTCGAGCGATGCTGCCGATCGCGACGCGGACGACGACGACCCGTTCGTCGACATCGCGCGGGCGCTTCGCGAGCATCGGGCGCAGGTCGGCGAGCCCGAGGCGCGCGCCGACGCAGACGAGGATTCGGGCAGCGGCGGCGACGAGCACGACCACGACGTGCACGACGCGGCGCTCGAGGATCACGATTCGGAGTTCGGCGACGACGAGGACGACGACGATCCGGTCGCGGCGGAGATCGAGGAGCGTTGCCAGGACGCGCTCGACGCGCTCGAGGTGGACGACGTGTCGCTCGCGCGCGAGATCGCGATGGGCGCGGTTCGGCTCGACGACGAGCATCCGTTCCCGATGTTCGTGCTCGGGCTGGTCGCCGAGCGCGAGGGCGACCTGGACACGGCGCGCGACATGGCGGAGCTGAGCCTGCGCACCGCGGGAACGAACCCGGATGCGATCGGGCTGCGCGCGCACATCCACGTGCGCCAGAACGAGCTTGCGGAGGCCGAGGCGCTGCTGCGCTACGGGATCGCGCACAACCCCGACGAGGCGGCGCTGCACGAGGGGCTCGCGCGGGTGGCGCTGGCTCGCGGCAAGCACGACGAGGCCGTGAAGTCGGCGGCGGCGGCGCTGCGGATCGAGCCGGCGAACTCGGGTGCGCTCGCGGTGCGCGCTGCGGCGCTCGAGGAGGGCGGCGACCGTGGGGCGCTGCTCGCGGTGTTGCGGCAGGGCGTGCAGCTGCACCCGGAGGATCCGTACGCGATGGTCGAGCTCGCGGGCGTGGAGATGGAGCACGGCAACATCGACCGTGCTCGGATGCTGCTGGTTCGAGCGCAGCGGCTGGCGCCGCGCGACCAGGAGATCGTGGACGTGCGCGCGCTCGTCGAGCACGTGTACGAGCGGCCGCTGCTGCGCCCGGTTCCGGGACTGATGCGGTGGCTGCACGACTTCCCGGGCGGGCTGGCGGGATTCCTCGTGGGGTTCGTGGTGGCGGCGCTGCCGCTGCACGCACTGGCGATGGTGAATCCCGACTACCGCGTGCCGGCGATCGCGGTGATCGCGGCGTGGGGCAGCGTGGCGCTCTATGCGTGGCTCGCTCCCGTGGTGCTGACGCACCGCCTCAACCAGCGCGCGGCGATCGGCACGGTCGAGCGCGTCGAGGAGGAGCTGCGCGACCCGCTCGTGGGAATGCCGGCGACCGAGCGGATCACCGATGCGATCTCGATGCTCGGCGCGGCGCACGATCGTCGCGGGGCTGCACGGTTCACGGCGCTCGCGGCGCGGCGCGCCCAGGTGCACGGGCAACGTTCGCTCGCGCCGGGCGCCGAGGTGGCGGCGGAGATCGCGCCGCTGCTCGATGCGCTCGCGCGCCGGCTGAACGGGGTGGCGGCGCGGGTGCGCTCGCTGCTGGTATCGGTTGCGGTGCTGCCGCGGGTGTTCGTGGCGATCGCCACGGGTGCCGCGATCATGGCGCCGGCGCTGGCGCGCGCCACCGACGTGCCGCTGCTCGGCTGGCACGCGATCGCACTGGTGGCCGTGGCGTGCGCGTGGCTGCTCATGCTCGTCGAGCGCGCGTGGACGCGCGACCTCGAAGCGGCCCTCGCCACGATCCGCCTCACGGCGGGCTCGACCACGTCACGCGGCTGAGCCTGCTCGGGCGTTCGCGCCGAGGCATCGGTCGTCGTCGCTTACCCGCCCCTGCTGGAGCTCGATCAGCCCGCCACGAGCGCTGCGTGCCGCTCCTGGGCGGCCGCGATCAGGTCGCGCACGCCCTGCTCGTCGCCGGCGCGAAGCAGCTCGATCGGGTCCGGCGAGCCATTGACGATCTGCTCGAAGAACTCCTTGCGATCGTCGTAGGTCGGCAGCGTGCCCTTGGCCCAGGCGCGCACCTCGTTGAGCAGCCCGGCGAGCTGCGCGTACTCGGTGCCGAACAGGTCGGAGATCTCGCGCTTCATGCGCTTGGCGAGCGCCGGTGATGCGCCACGCGTGCTGATCGCCACGCTGATCGGGCCGGTGCGGATGATCGCCGGCAGGATGAAGTTGCACAGCGGCGGCACGTCCACGATGTTCACGAGCATCGACCGCGCCTCCGCCTCCTCGTAGATGCGGATGTTCGTGTCGGTCGAGTCGGTGCAGGCGATCACCATCAGGTTGCCTTCGAGGTCGGTCGACTCGTAGTCGCGCTTCGACCACTCGATCGACCCCTCGTTCGCGAGCTCCTCCACCTCCGGCAGCACCTCGGGGCTCACCACGTGCACCTTGGCACCACAGGCGAGCAGGCCCTCGGTCTTCTCCAGGCCGAGGTGGCCACCACCCACGACGAGCGCGCCGCGCCCCTTCAGGTTGAGGCACGCGATGTAGTGCGTGGTCGCGAGCATGTCCTTCGTGCAACGGTTGTCGCAGATGCCGATCTTGAACTGGCAGACGCACTCCTTGCCGGCGTAGGCAGCAGCGGGCATGTGGGGCTCCTCGTCGGGGAATTCGGGGCCGTGGAAGCGTAGCAGCCCATGCGATCGCCCGATGCGGCCGCACGTCGGCCGTTTTTCGACGCACCGTCACGCGCCTCGAGACCCGACATCCGGGAGACGGGATCGCGCTCGCATCGCGGGCGCACCAGCACGGCTCGTCGGCCTCGGGCCGGCGGATCGATGCACACGGGGGACGACGACCATGACCATCGATGCACGCAGCAGGGCGCTACCGGTGCTGCCGTGGCGCGTGCCCGACGAGGGGGACTCGTCGTCGGCCAGCGGAACGATGCAGTCGATGCCGCTGCTTCCCCACCCACCGCGCGCCGATCACGCGGTGACCGCCTCAGAGCAGTCCGAGAACGATCCGCTGCGCCCGCCCGGCCCCGACGGCTGGACGCCCGACACGATCACGCCGGTGCGCTCGCGCAACGAGGGCGGCTTCATCGGGTCGGCGCTCAACTTCACGCTCGGTGGCGTGGACGAGCATCCGGGGCAGCGCCTGTCGACCGCGCAGGTGGACGCGCTCGCGCCCTTCTATGCGACCGAGTTCGGGCTCGACGAGGGGTACGTGCGCAGCGAGCTCGCGAAGGTGTACGTGTACATCGGCGGGCCGAGCGTCGGCGGCCAGGCGATGACGATCGGGCATCACATCTACGTGCGCGACGAGAAGTCGCTCAGGCACATCCTCGCGCCGGGCGGTCGTCGCTGGCTGGCGCACGAGCTGTCGCACACGATGCAGTTCCTGTCGTACGACGGGGGCAGCCCGCACCAGTTCCTCGCCGACTACTTCAACAGCATGATCGTGGGGCGCGACCCGCAGACCCCGGGAACTGGCAAGGGCCCGCTGGTGTGGGGCGCGCTGTTCACGGGCCTGCGTACGCTCGGGCATCCGGAGTCGGAGATCGGCAAGGGCTCGTCGTCGCTGCGCGACACGCTGATCAGCACGGTGCTGCCGGCAACGGCGATCTCGGTGCCGGTGGCGCTCACGGCGGGCGGTGGGCTGAGCGCGCTGCGCGCGACGTCGGGGCGGCGCGTGCTGGGCACGGGTTCGTCGCTGGGCGCGGGCTTCGGCGTGATCGCGGCGCCGGCGATCGCGGGTTCGCTGCTCGGGGCATACGACGACCAGCTGGGCGGCAGCTCGCGCCTGCTCGCAACGCTTGCGGGCGGTGCGCTCGCGGGTGGCACGATGCTGGCGGGTGGCGCGTTCGGTGTCGGCGGATCCACGGCGGTCACGCAGTTCGGTCGCAACCTGGGCCGGGGCACGGCGATCGGGCTGGCGCTGGCCGCCACGATCGGGGGCGCGGCGATCGGGCTGATGAGCTCGTCGGCGAGCGTCAACACGATGCGTGGCTGGTCGTCGAGCGCCGATGTGCTGCATCAGCTCGCGAACGCGCCGTCGGGCGAGGCGCCCGACAAGCTCGGGCTGCAGGACGCGGTGCACGATTCGCACTGGCAGGAGATCGACGCAGAGGCACTCGCGCGCACGTACGTGCGCGGGGAATGGGCCAAGCCCAAGCCGGGCGACCCGCCGGTGCAGGGGCGGGTGCCGGCGGCACCCGACACGCTCGCGGGGCGCGTGGACCAGGACGTGACGCATCGGCTCGACTGGGGCGTGAACATCCCGCTGATCATCGGCATCCCGGCGGCGATCGGCGTGGGCGCCGGCGTGCTGGGCGCGCGCACGGGCTCGACGGTACTGCGCACGACGATCAAGGAAGGTAAGGGTCCGGTCGCTGCGATCGGCGCGGCGATGGAGCTGCTCGGCAGCAAGCGCAAGGGCCTGGGCAACAGCATGGGCATCGGCGCTGCGCTCACGGTGGCGCCACTCGTGGCGGGCGGGCTCACCGGCCCGCTCGCCTACAACGCGACCGGCAGCGACACGATCGCGCGCCTC
>JAGQUL010000320.1 GCA_020438525.1 Thermoleophilia bacterium
TAGAGCAGCGGAATCATAATCCGCGTGTCGGGGGTTCGAGTCCCTCCACCGCTACCTCACGAAGGCCCCGCTCCGGCGGGGTTTTCGCGTTCTCGTGGTTGGCGCACCTTGTGTCGGCATGGCACCGGTTATGGCACCGGTGTTCGGAATTTCGCGTGCGGCCGACCGCCGCCGACGCTACGCGTCGCCGCCCCTCGGTCGCACCCTCGTGGATCGACTGTATTGGCAAAGCCCAGATCGCGATCCTCGACTTCAGGCTGCCGTTCCGAGCATGGTTGCGAACTCCTACCGCGCGCGCATATGTCGGATCGAACCCACTTGGTTCCCGGGTATTCCGGCCGAATTCTTGACCCTCGACTCCCGCCACGGAATGGCTCACCCTGTGCCGCTCTCGTACTACGAGAACCATCGAAAACAACCTGAGGGGAGAAACTCGCGCTTCGAAACCGAGCGATCGCGGCAATAGCTGCGATCACCTGTATGGGCGTGGGAGTCGCCACGCCGTCGGCCCACGCCGGCTACACCGAGTACTGGCCTAGCCTGAACACCGGCTTGAGCTCGTGCGTGTCGCTGAGTCGCGGATCCATCAGCCCTGGCGCAACCAAGTACCGGGGCAACTACGGCTACAACCGCAACTACTCCCACCTCGCAGTGAACGGCGGTTCGTGGAGCTGGGGCGCGGCCTACACCACTGGCGCTGCGACGGAAGCAACCAACAGCCAGCAGGGTGGTTGGTCGGGATTCGTTGGCACTGACACGCAGCGCCAGGCGAATCCGTATCTGCACAACAACAATCAGGTCAATGTCGGCGCGTTCGGCTGCCTGCAGTTCATCGGTTAGGAGATGGAAATGAAGAAGCTCATGACCATGTGTGCCGTGACTGGCGCACTGTGCAGCGTGCTCGCGGCGACTACGGCGTTCGCGACCGCAGTTGAATCCACGACGAGCGAGTCAGAAACCGCGTGGCGATCAGCAGGAACAGCGGCTCCCGCCGAGATCTCCGAGCAGCTTCGGCTTGCGGCGACCCAGCTTGGTGATGAAGTCACGAACCTGGGAAGTGGCCAGACCACATCGCTGGGCGCACAGCGATCGGTGAACATCGTTGAGGCCGGGAGGAACACGGTCTGCTTCGAAGCGCTCGAGGCAGGCGTACCGGTTATCGGCGGCTGCACGGAGAGCCTCGCTCAGGATGGGGAGTTCGTCTTCAACACGATGCGAGAGGGTCGTCCCGTGTTGGTTGGCATCGTCATGCCAGACGTGTCTGCCGTATCGGTATCCACGAACGACGGCAAGTCGAGCGACGTTCCAGTCACGGAGAACGTGATCTGGTGGACCGGAGCTGAGGGCACGTCGATCGACTCGATGGCCGTGACCCAGGGCGGTAAGCAAACCGTCTCTACGGACCGATTCGCGTCCGCGAAGTAGCCAAACTCACGGTCGTGCGGGGGCGGGTCTCCGTCATGAGGAGGCTTGCCCCCGCACGTTCCCGTTCAGGTCCATCTCTCGCGTACTTCCGTCAGCCATTTCAAGCACCACCCCTACTGGAGCGAGGCTCCCGGTAGTGTCGGCCCAGATGAATGCGTTGCGACCCTCATCAACGGACTGGCTGGTGCCGTCGGCGAGCATGACCGACACGCCCTCGACGTCGTCGGCTAGGACCCCATAGACGAACTGAGGGCCTCGCTTGCCCGCCACGAAACGCCCGATGGTCAGTGGCGTAGTGACGCCTAGCTCGCTGGTGCACTGCGTCGTGCCGGCATCGATTGGTATCACCTGCGTCCAGTAACAGACACTTCCGTTCGAGGTGGGCGCCGCGAAGATCCTCATCGACTGTTCGGCGGTCTGCGTGTCGACCAACAGACGCAGGTTGTCGTCGACTTCGAGCAACTCGCCATATTGAGCGCCTGTCGTCCCGAGCCCGGGGGCGCTCTCGAGATACTGACGAATGTCCTCTTCTGTCATCGCAGAGCGCGGCTGCTTCAGCACATCGACTGCCGCCACCGCGTCGCCGCGTGCGTCGGTGATGGATGGAGCCTGTAGCGCAGTGACGTGATTGGCCGATGACTTCCCGTCACCGAAGATGCGTCGTACCGGACCTGAGGCCGTCGCGACGCCAGCACAGAGGACGACGACCGCGATCGAGGCGATGACCACTCGAGGTGGCGCCTTCCACCACCGTGCTGGTGCTGTCCGGCTCGACACATGTTCCATCTCGAGATTCGCAAGCACGCGCGCCCTCGCAGCTTCGTAGCGCGCCCCATCGAGTTCGCCGCCCAACTCGATGCGAATCAGCTCGTCAATCTCATTCGGCTTCACCATGGGTACCCCTCCCGTGAGAGCGCCTTTGCCAATCGTGCACGTCCGCGATTTATGCGCGACCGTACGGTTCCGATCGGAATTTGGAGTGCCGTTGCGATCTCGGCATAACTGAGATCACCCAACGTGTGCAGCAGCAACACGTCACGCTCCCGATTGGGAAGCGCCGCGAGCGCTTCGCCGATCCGGCTGGAGTTCGATTGCAGTCGTTCCAGGATCTCGTCCTCGGGAGGACCGATCGCGCTGCGATCAGCACGATGTGCAGCTGCGTCGCGGCTCATACGGAGCCATCGCATTTCGACTCGCCTGTGCGCTGCGATCACTCGCGTCGCGATAGCCAACAGCCACGCCTCGAGCCCGTTCTCCTGTGGCTTCACGAACTTGGCTCGCGCGCGCCAGGCAACCTCGAAGGTCTCCGCGAACACATCGTCAGCAGCCTGCTGTCCGACCCGGGAACAGATGTACCGGTAGACGCGAGGCCCGATAGTGTCGAGCGCGTCGCGAAAGGCAGCCGCGTCAATTACGGGCTGTACTGAATCGAGGCGCTCGTTCGCGTGTGTTTCGACGACATCCATCATGAGGAAATGTCGTCTCGCTCCGATTCGGTTCCCGATACGCATCGAGAATCGCTAGGCCCGATTGGCGGGACGGTCGCACATCGCACCGAGTAGGTCAGCATCAAGGATCTTAAGGCGCCTCAAGGCACCATCATTGGCGACCTCCCAGATCGTCGTGTGAACCACTGCTTGATCGGCTTTGCTCATGACTTTGCACCGCTCCTCACTTGCCGCGCAATCGCGCGCGACGCAGGACGATCCTGCCGAGGTGGGGCCTCGAGCCCGAGGCGAGCAGCAACACTTCGTCCCATCACAGCCCTCGACCACCTCATATGCCTAGCCAGCTCAACCCCACGCAGCCCGCCAACGCCAGATTGCTGCTATCGATATGCCCACTTGCCGCTCGATCAGATCCGTCCCAGATCCGTCCCAGATCTGCACCTGCCACGATCCCGTCCACGACCCCGATCCCCATACACGTTTGCACCCTCGTGGTGCGGCAAATTTCCGTA
>JAGQUL010000008.1:0-187 GCA_020438525.1 Thermoleophilia bacterium
CCGACCAGGGCGCTTCACGTGCGCGCGCGCACGCGCGGGCGCTCGTGCAGGTCAACATCGATGCCGACCCGACAAAGGACGGGCTTGCCCCCGATGCGGTCGCTGCATTCCTCGAGGAGCTGCCGGAGACGATCCGCGTACACGGCTTCATGGCGATGCCTGCGTTCGCGGAGGATCCGGAGCAGTC
>JAGQUL010000008.1:289-15482 GCA_020438525.1 Thermoleophilia bacterium
TTCGACGTTGCGGTGCAGGAAGGTGCAACCCACGTCCGGCTCGGCAGGATACTGTACGAACAGGTGGAATGAGGGAAGCACATGGGTGCACGCGACTACTGGGATCGGATGCTCGTCTACTTCGGGATCGCCGAAGAGGCGTACGAAGAGGACGAGGGCTGGGACGACGACCAGCGCGCGTCGCGTGCGAGCCGGCGTGCTGCGGCACGTGACGTGGCCGAAGGCGACGACGAAGCACCTGCCCGCGGCGGCTCCCGGCGAGCAGCGCCGGCGCGTCGGCCGGCGGCGTCGGCAGGCGCTCGCACGCGCCAGCCGTCGCAGCATGTGGCGGGCGTCGGGGTGGTTCCGCCGCGAACGTTCAACGACGCGCAGCAGATCGCAGACCAGTTCAAGCGTGGCAATCCGGTGATCGTGAACCTGCAGGCGACCGATGCCGAGCTCGCCAAGCGAGTGATCGACTTCGCATCCGGGCTCACTTACGGGCTCGACGGCTCGATGGGGCGCATCGCCGACAAGGTGTTCCTGCTCACGCCGCCCGACGTGGACGTGAGCGCCGAAGATCGCGCCGCGATGGCCGCCAGTGGCTTCTTCAACCAGAGCTGACGCGCTGGGCGCACCGGGGGTTCGTGGACGTTTCCGCAGGCATGCGCGATGGGCAGAAGCAGCCCGTGGCTGACCTGCGAATCGGACTGATCGGCTCGGGCAACATGGCATCGGCCATGGTGGCCGGATGGGTGCGTGCCGACCCGGCGATCGCCGGTCGGATCCACCTGACCGACCGCGGATCCGGTCGAGCGCGAACGCTCGCCAATGCGGTCGGGGGCGACCACGGCACGCCCGTGGTGCACGCCGACAACCGCGAGCTGGTCGCGGCCGTCGACCTGGTCGTGCTGTGCGTCAAGCCGATCGACATCGAGGACGTGCTTCGCGAGGTCAGCGACATCGTCGACGCGAACACGGTCGTGGCATCCGTCGCGGCCGGCGTGCAGACCGCGACGATGGAGAACCTGCTCGACGACGACGTACCTGTGCTGCGCCTGATGCCGAACGTTCCCGTGCGCGTGAACGCCGGGACGCTCGTGTATGCGATCGGGCGGGCGCCGAGCACGCTGATCGGTGGCGTGCTCGAGCTGTTCGCGATGCTCGGCACCTGCGTGGAGCTGCAGGAGCGCCTGTTCGACGCGGCGACTGCGGTGAGCGGCTCGGGTCCGGCGTTCTTCGGGCTGGTCGTTGAGGCGTTCGAAGATGCGTCGATCGTGGCGGGTCTCAGCGCGGAGATCGGTCGCGAGCTGGTGGTCACGACGATGGTCGGCACCGCGGAGATGCTGGTCAGCGAAGGCATGAGCTGCGGCGACCTGCGGCGCATGGTCACGTCGCCCGGCGGCACGGCCGCAACAGGATTGGCACAGATGGAGCGATCCGGCGTGCGAGGTGCGATCATCGACACCGTCGTGGCCGCGCGCGACCGGGCACGCGAGCTGGGCTGAGTACGAGAGCGAGAGGAACCCACACCCATGGACGCGATCATCAACTTCCTGTCGATCTTCCTGCAGATCTACGTGTTCTGCGTGCTTGGCTGGGTGATCCTGTCGTGGCTTCCGATGCTCTCGCCACAGCTCGGCTACAACGATACGGTGATCCAGATCCGGCGGTTCCTCGACAGCGTGGTGCTGCCGTGGGTGCGCCTGTTCCGATTCATTCCGCCCATGCGGGTAGGCGGCGCGATGCTCGACCTCTCGGCGCTCGTCGCGATCCTGGTGCTGCAGATCGGCGGGCAGCTCGTGCTGAGCATCCTCGCCAGCGCCGTCGGCTGACCACGGCCGGGTGCAGTGGCGCGGCCGTTGGGAGTTTCGCATGTGATGGTCGGATTCCGACCCTGTGATGCGAAACTCGGTCGGGGGTGGGCGGCGCGGCCGGGCGCGGCTGCATCCGCCCGTGCATTCATGCTCCACGGTGGACACGAGACCGTCAGGAGCAGTCCATGACACTTTCACCGTTCGAGGTCGAGCGCCGCGAGTTCGGCTCCGCGCCGATGGGGTACCGAAAGCGCGACGTCGACCAGTTCATCGACGAGGTGCACCGATCGCTGCGTGAGCTGTGGGAAGAGCGCAGCGACGGACGCGAGGAGAACGAGCGCCTCAAGGAGCGACTTGCGCGGTTCGAACAGCTCGAGGAGCAGCTCAAGAACACGCTGCTGCTCGCGCAGGACAGTGCCGAGAAGGCACACGAGCAGGCACGCCGCGAGAGTGAGCTGATGCTTCGCGAGGCCGGTCAGAAGTCGCGCGACATCGTGCACGCAGCGCACGAGGAGAAGCAGCGCCTCGAGATGGTGCTGCGCGACCTGCACGGTGCGGAGCAGGAAGCTCGCCAGCGCCTTCGCGCGCTCAGCGGGGCGATCCTCAGCCACCTCGACGACACCGAGCAGCTCGTCGCGGAGAGCACCGGGAACTTCCGAGCGATCGTGTCGGCGCATCCGGAGGCCACCGAACTGCGCAGCTCGAACCTCGAGACGATGGCCGAGCACGCCGAGCGCGCCGCAGTCCTCGCCGAAGCCGAGGCCGCTGCGGCCGAGCTGCGCGCCGCTGCCACCGCGGCGACCGCTGCCGAGGCACTCGAGCACGCCGTCGAGGCACAGGACCACGCCGATGTCGCCACGCGGATCGCACTGACGCCCACGGCCGCGGCAGAAGCGGTGGAGCGCGTGGAGCATGCCGGCCGCCCTGCGCGGCTTCGCCCGACCGACACCGCTACTCCATCGGGCTCCGTCACCTCGCAGGGCGATACCGCCGACGCGTTCTTCGACGCACCACCGAGCTTCGACCCCTCCGACGTTGCGCCCCGCGAGCGTTCGAAGGACCCGATCGACGCAGGATAGGTGGCATGACCGCCGCCGCCGGATCCAGCGACGGGCGCGACCAGCGACCCGTCGCCCGGATCCGACTGCGCGTAGCGCCAGGCGCCAACCGGTCCCGGATCGTCGGGCGGCACGGCGACGGGTGGAAGGTCCGTGTCGATGCCGCGCCGGAGCGTGGTCGTGCGAACGACCGGCTCTGCACGCTGATCGCGTCGATCGCCGGCGTGCGTTCCGGCGACGTACAGGTCGTTTCGGGGGCATCGGGTCGGGACAAACTGGTTTCCGTGCACGGAATCGAGCTTGATGCGCTTTCGCGCATGCTCGACGCGGCAAGCGGGAAATGACAGCATGTGGGTCCCCGTTCCATCACGGGCAGACCTGATCGACAGGAGCAGACACGAATGTCCCTCACGACCCAGCAGACCGACGAACTCCGCGACCAGCTCCGCAGCGAGCGACGACGCATCCTCGGCAACATCGAGGCACTCCACGCCGAGTTCGGCGAGACCATGTCTGAGGAGTCCGAGGAGCACGGCCTCGAGTCGCACCTCGCCGATCAGGGAACGATCACGTTCCTGCGCGAGCGCGACCTGTCGATCGAGGAGCACGAGGAGCACCTCCTCGCGGAGATCGATGCCGCGCTCAAGCGCATGGAGGACGGCACCTACGGCGTCTGCGAGGTCGACGGCACGCCGATCGAGTTCGAGCGGCTGCAGGCGCTGCCGTGGGCGCGAACGCACCTCAAGCACGCCACGACCTGACCCGTTCCAGCGTGGTCGGTCGAATCCTCTTCGTGGTGGTGGCGGTCGCCGCCTTCGCGATCGACCGCGTGCTGAAGCTGGTCGTCCAGGACCAGCTCGACGTCGGCGAGTACCGTCAGGTGCTCGGCGACCTGCTGCAGCTGCACCACGTGCAGAATCCGGGAATCGCATTCGGGTGGCTGTCGGGCGCCGGCGGGCTCGTGGTGGTGGGATCGCTCGTCGTGGGCGTGCTGCTGTTCACGTTCATGCTCCGCGTCGATCCCGATGACCTGCTCACCGTGATCGGAGGCGCACTGATCACCGGGGGCGCACTCGGCAACCTCGTCGATCGCGTCCAGCACTCGTACGTCACCGACTACCTGCAGCTGCCGAACTTCCCGACCTTCAACTTCGCCGACGCGTGCATCACCGTCGGCGTGATCATGGTGCTTCTGGCACAGCTGCTCGCGATCCTGCACGAGCGACGGGCCGCCGCGACCCCGGACGATGGCGAATGAAGATCGTCGTCGACGAGGACTTTGCCGGCCAGCGCATCGACAAGTTCCTGGCACGCATCGACAGGATCGGCTCGCGCGCCCGCGCCGAGAAGCTGCTCGAGGCCGGCCTCGTCACCATCGACGATCGCGTCGCGATCAAGAGCAACCGCGTCCAGGTCGGATACGTGATCACCGTGCCCGACGAGGAGCTCGCCGAGCCAGCGCCTCGCACGTTCGAGGGAACGTCCCCCGTCCCGGTGATCTTCGAGGACGACGACGTGCTCGTCGTGGACAAGCCGGCCGGCCTCGTGGTGCACCCGGCTCCCGGCCACCGCGATCCGACGCTCGTGGAACTGCTCGCCAGCGGAGGCGTGCAGCTTGCGGAGAACGACGATCCGGCGATGTACCGTCCGGGCGTGGTGCACCGACTCGACAAGGACACCTCGGGCGTGATGGTGCTCGCCAAGAACCACCGTGCGCAGCGTGAGCTGCAGCGCGCGATGCGCGAGCGAACCGCGTCGCGCGAGTACCTCGCGCTCGTGCACGGAACCGTGCCGAGCCGCGCCGGACGGATCGAGGCACCGATCGGTCGTGACGCCCGCGACGCGTCGCGCCGCTCGATCGACACGGATTTTCCACAGGAGGCGATCTCGCACTTCGTGGTGCAGGAGCTGCTGCCGACCACCACGCTGCTGCGGCTCAAGCTCGAGACCGGGCGCACCCACCAGATCCGCGTGCACCTCGAGGCGATCGGACATCCCGTGGTTGCTGATCCCACCTATGGAACGTCCCCGGAGTTCGGGCTCGATCGCCAGTTCCTGCACGCGGCGCGGCTCACGTTCCCGCACCCGCGAACCGGGGAGCCCGTCGAGGTGGCCTCGCCGCTCCCGGAGGACCTGCAGGAAGCACTCGCACTCGCGCGTCGCGAGCCGGTCCCGGTCTGAATTCCAGCGTCCGGGCGGCTCCGGCTTCCCGAGCGGCCACGGTGGGCCACCACCGCGGCGAGCGGTTGAGCATGACCGTTCGAGCGGGGGACGATCACCACCATGATGACCTCGCTTGCCGCCCAGCCTCCCGTGACCGCCGCCACCCCGAAGTTCGGCGGTGGATCGACCATCCCGACCTCGTCGCATGGCGACGCGGCCGCCAAGGCGGCCACCGACCTCGTCGGTGGCAGGCAAGGCGAGCTCTCCAGCGAGACGCTCCCCAACGGCGTCCGCATCATCGTTGCCGATCGTCCCGGCGCAGCGAGCACCAAGATCCAGGTCGGCATCGGCGCCGGCAGCATGCAGGATCCGCAGGGCAAGCTCGGACAGGCACACCTGCTCGAACACCTCGCGTTCGAGGGCTCGCCCAGCCACACCGGTGCGCAGCAGGAGAAGCTGCGATCGGACATGGGCGGCATCTGGAACGCCTACACCAACCAGGAGTCGATCGTCTACTACGGCGTGGTTCCGAACAAGGACGCCACGGCCGGCGCATCGCTGCTGACCGACATGTTCCAGCACCCCAACCTGCGCAAGGACGCGCTCGAGCAGGAGCGCGCCGCGGTCAAGAACGAGATCGTCTACCGCCGCCCGTACGGCATCGACCAGTGGGAGGCGTTCAACACGCTCGTGTACGGCGCCGACTCGCGTGCCAACAACATCATCGGTACCGAGCAGAGCATCAACGCGATCACGCCGAAGGACCTCAAGGCCTACCACGACAACTACTTCACCGGGCGCAACACGGTCGTGCTCGTGGAGGGCGACAAGCGCCACCTTCCGCTCGACACGATCCGCACCGAGCTCGGCAAGCTGCCTGCCGGCGGCCGCGTCGACAACTCGGGCGAGACGCTCACCATCGACAAGGGCAAGGCGATCCAGGTCGTCCCCGGCACCGACACGAACTCCGTCGAGCTCGCCGTGGCGCTGCCGATCTCGAAGGACGTCTTCGACGGCATCGATCCCACGAAGCGTCGCCTGGTCGCCAACTCGATCACCGAGGTGCTCAACCAGCGCATGCGCCGCAACCACGACCTCACCTACGGCGCGTTTGCCTCGTTCTCCCAGGACGACGCGTCCGACGGTGCGCTGCTCGTGCTCGAGACCACGGTCGCTCCCGACGCGGTCCGCGCTGCGACCCGCGACATGTTCGCGATCGCCAAGGACGCACGTGACGGGTTCGGACCCAAGACGCTCACCGAGCACAAGAAGGCGATGATCTCGCGCATGCAGCAGCGCGAGCCCGACACCGAGGTCGCACGGCCGCAGGTCGGTGACGTGGCAGAGATGGCGTTCCAGACCGCACTGCGAGCGCCTGGCGTCGAGCTCGGCTCGCTCGAGCCGGTCGCGCCGAAGTCGGCCCGGGCCCAGAAGGCCGCCTTCACCAAGGAGCTCAACCAGCTGCGCGCGGTGACCGGCAAGCAGTTCGCCGACGCGGCGAGCGCGCTCATCGACTTCGACGACGCCAAGGTGCTCGTCGTGGGCGACGCGACCGCCGCCGACGTGAAGGGCGGCATGCGCGACGCCGGGATCGACACCAAGGGCCTCAAGGTCCTCGATCCGCTCGTTCGCCGCTGAGCATCCACGCAACACGGGTGACCGTTCTACCGACAATTCGGTGAGGGTTCGTGCGCGCAGGGGACGGCGCATGCGAACGTGTGCCGGACGGGACGGTCCATGCAGCTCAGCCCACGCCAGATAGCGGTCGGAGTCGCCTTCGGCGCCAGCACCGCCGCGTCGTTCGGCGCGACCGTCGCATGGGCCACGGCACGCAGCGGCTCGGCACGCGAGCTGCTTGCCTGCGCCGGGTACCTGCCGGGATTCACCGGTGCAGGCGCCGCGTTGGTGGCGACCCCGGTGCTGCTCGCGCCACGGGTCCGTCGCGTGGCAGGCACGGTCGCGGCCGTCGGTGGTGCGAGCGCGCTCGGCCTGGTTGCCGGCAAGGCGATCGCGCACCGGGTCGGCATCCGACCGCCACGGACCGTGTTCGAGGATTCAATGCTGCCGGCGGCGAACGCGGCGCAGGCGCGGGCCGAACGTGATGCCACGATCGCCGCCATCGATCGCAGTGCCGACGACATCGTCGTCTGGGTCCCGGGCACGATGCGCCGCCGGATCCCCTCGGAGTTCGCACAGGGGATCACAGACGCGTTCGACGGTCGTCGCGTGTCGCTCGTGAAGCTGCCGACGCATCCCGACTACCAGATCGTCCAGGGCGTCGCCGACAGCGCCGAAGCGGTTCGTCTGATCGTCCGCGATCTCGACGAGCAGCGGCGACCGGGCCAACGGATCCTCCTTGCGGGCGAGAGCCAGGGCGCGTGGGCGCTCGAGGTCGCGATGCAGGACCCCGCCGTGCGCGATGCCATCGACCGCGCGGTGGTGTGGGGCAATCCGGGTCTGCAGCCGCACCAGTACGCCGGTGCAGGTGACGGGAAGATGCTCGAGATCACCGACGAGCTCGACGTGGTCGGTCGACCGGTCAACGGTGACCCGACGCTCGTCACCGACGCGCTCATGAACGTGATGGACGGCGACGCGGCACAGGCGTGGCGATGGCTTGCGATCGGCGTCAACAACCCACACTCGTCGTACCTGCTCGCGACCAGCGGGCTGCGCCTGCAGACCCCCGGCGGCTTCGGGCGCGATCCGCACAACTACCGCGAGTTCATGGGAACCGCAGCGCGCTTCCTGTCGGATGCCCCCGTCGGTGCTGCCGACGGTCGCTCGTGAGCAGGCGTCCTACTCGACCACCGGAGCCGTGGCTGCACCGTGCGACGGGTGCCCGTCGTCGCCCACCGTGGGCCAGCCATCCTTCCACGTGATCGGATCGATCATCAGCATCCGGCCCTTCGCCGCGTCCTGCCCCCACGCGTGGTAGAGCATCCAGTCGCGCCCGGAGTCGTCGGTGGCGATCGACATGTGCCCGGGGCCCGTGAATCCGTTGCCTGCCGACATGATCGGCGTGCCGAGCTTCTCGAACGGACCATCCGGGCTCGACGACCGCGCGACCTTCACCGCGTAGTCGTCGGTGCCGCCCTTCGCATCCCAGCGACCGTCGCTGTAGAACAGGTACCACAGGCCGTCGTGCTGCTGCAGCAGCGCACCCTCCACGAGCGTGCGCTCGCCGTGGTTGCTCAGCACCACGCGGGGCGTGTCCGTCACGGTGAGCGTGCCGTCGTCTGCGATGTCGACGTTCACCTCGCTGATGCCGTGGCCGCTGCCCGGGCTCGCATCCTGACCGCCGGTCGAGCCGTAGTAGAGCTTCCACCCGTCGGGCGTCTCGACCAGGTCGGGGTCGATCGTGTACCCGACGCCCTCCGCGTCGACGAGCACGCCGCGGTCCTGGTACGGACCGGCGGCGGTCGCAGCGGTCGCGTAGCCGATGCGCATGTTGCCGTCGCTGCCGCGACCGGAGTACAGCATCGTGTAGTGGTCGCCGGTGCGCGTCACGTCGGGCGCCCACCGATGCCTGTCGATCCATGCCGGACCCGACCCTGCGAATGCAGCGCCCTTCCGCTCCCAGTGGACCAGGTCCTCGCTGCGCAGCACCTGGAACGGCAGCCCCGCGGTCTCGGTGGTGAACGCGTAGTACGCGCCGTCCTCGCCGCGCACGACCGACGGGTCCGGTGCGTCGGCGTCGAACACCGGGTTCATGTACGTTCGCGTCGGTGCGACCGGCGCGGGGTCGGCGACCGGGGCGGGTGCCGTGTGCAGTGGCCGAGTCGGCAGGTTCTCGATCTGCGCGCGTCCCGCCTGTGCCTCGTTCGCCGCGCTGGCCGAGGGGTCGGGTGCGGGCATCGGGTCGGGTGGCGCATCGTCGCCCGAGACCGCGTCGGCGATCAGGGGCGCGGCAACCGCGGTCGCCACGGCGGCAGCCGCGACCGGTACCGCGATCTGCAGTACGGTCCGTGTATCCATGCAGCAACACTCCCCGGCCATGCATGCTCTCCCCGACGATCCCCGTGCCAGATCGTCGGCGCGTGCTTCGGCCGCGTTGCGGCGAATATCGCGAATTGGGTGATCCCTACGGACCCCCGGCGACCTGCCTACGGCAGCGCGGGATCGACCGTCGCGAGGTACGTCTCGGGGCGGCGGTCACGGAAGAACTGCCACGTGTCGCGGGTCTGCGTGATCGCGTCGAGGTCGAGGTCGGCGATCACGATCGCGTCGTCGGTGTCGTTGGCCTGCGCCACGATCTGGCCCTTCGGGTCGGCGAAGTAGCTCGATCCGTAGAACTTCGCGTCGCTGAGCGGCGTCTCCACGCCCACGCGGTTGATCGCACCGACCCAGTAGCCGTTCGCCGCCGCGCTCGCGGTCTGCTCGAGCTCCCACAGGTAGCGCGACAGGCTCTCGACCGTTGCGCTCGGGTTGAACACGATCTGCGCGCCCTGCAGACCCAGCTCGCGCCAGATCTCCGGGAAGTGGCGGTCGTAGCAGATCACCACGCCCACGCGACCCACCGCGGTGTCGAACACCGGGTAGCCGAGGTTGCCGGGCTTGAAGAAGTACTTCTCCCAGAAGATCGGCGCGACCTGCGGGATGTGCGCCTTGCGGTACTTGCCGAGGTTCGTGCCGTCGGCGTCGATCACCACCGTGGTGTTGTAGTAGACGCCCTGCATCGCCTCCTCGTAGATCGGCACCACGAGCACCACGCCGAGCTCCTTCGCGAGCTCCATCATCAGCGTCACCGTCGGGCCGGTCTCTGCGTTCTCGGCGGTCCGGAACCACTCCGTGTTGCCCTCGTCGGCGCAGAAGTAGGGGCCGTAGAAGATCTCCTGCAGACACACGATCTGCGCGCCCTGCGAGGCGGCATCGCGGATCATCCCGACGTGCTTGTCGATCGCCTCCTGCTTCGGCATGTTGGCGTGGGCCTGGATCAGTGCTGCCTTGACGATGTTGGACATCTCGGTTCCTCGATTCGGTTCAGGTGGTGACGATGGGCGACGACGGTTCGGTCACGCGTGTGCGACCTGCTGCGCCTGCTTCGGGCCGTTGTACTGGCCCGGCTCCGAGTGCTCGAAGCGACGCCGATGCACGAACTTCCCGCGACCTGCAGTGGCGGCGTCGGTCAGCTGCCCGTCGGCGATCACGTGCGTGCCGCGGCTGAACACGTGCGTGGCACCGCCGCGCGAGGTCATCCCGTCGAAGCACGTGTAGTCGACCGCCGAGTGGATGGTGTCGGCGCTCCACGTCGTGGTGCGATCGGCATCCCACACGACGATGTCGGCGTCGCTGCCCGGCGCGATCGTGCCCTTCTGCGGGTAGCAGCCGAACAGCTTCGCGGGGTTCGTCGACGCGACCTCCACGAGCCGCTGCACCGAGAGGCGCCCCTCGTGCACGGCCTCGCTCAGCAGCGGCATGCGCTCCTCGATCGCGGGCAGCCCGTTCGGGATCAGCGAGAAGTCGTCCTTGCCGAGCACCTTCTGGTCTGCGAAGCGGAACGGGCAGTGGTCGGTGCTGATCACCTCGAGCTCGTCGCGGCGGATCGCCTCCCACAGGCGCTCCTGGTCGGCCTTCGTGCGCAGCGGCGGCGAGCACACGAACTTCGCGCCCTCGAAGCCCTCGCGGTCCAGGTCGTCCTGGGTGAGGTAGAAGTACTGGATGCAGCTCTCGCCCCAGACCTTCTGGCCGGCCTCGCGCGCACGAGCGATCGCATCGACCGCCTCCGCGCACGTGACGTGCACGATGTAGAGCGGTGCATCTGCGAGCTTGGCCAGCGCGATCGCGCGCTCCGTCGACTCGCCCTCGAGCGTCGACGGGCGCGTGCGGTAGTGAAAGCCCGGGCGCAGGTCACCGGCATCGCGGGCGCGCTGCACGAGCGTGTCGATCACGTGCCCGTTCTCGCAGTGCATCATCACGAGCCCGCCGTTGTCGTGCGCGCGCTCCATCACCGAGAACAGCGTGTCGTCGTCGACCATGAACACGCCCGGGTAGGCAAGGAACAGCTTGAAGCTGGTGACGCCCTGCTCGACCATCGAGTCGAGCTCCTCGACCACGTCAGGTCGGGCATCGGTCACGATCATGTGGAAGCCGTAGTCCATCACGGCGCGACCGTTCGCCTTGTCGTGCCAGGTGTCGAGCCCGTCCTGCAGCGAGCCGCCCTTGGGCTGCTGCGCGAAGTCGATGTGCATCGTGGTGCCGCCGTGCAGCGCGGCGATGTGGCCGGTGGTGAAGTCGTCGCAGCTGGTGGTGCCGCCGAACGGCATGTCCAGGTGCGTGTGCACGTCGATCGCACCCGGCATCACGAGCTTGCCGGTCGCGTCGACGACCGTGTCGGCCTGGCCGGCGAGGTCGGAGCCGATCGCGACCACCTGTTCCCCGTCGATCAGCACGTCGGCCCGGAACGTCTCGGCAGCGGTCACCACAGTGCCGCCCGCGATGCATGTCTTCATGCGACTTCCCCTTCACAGCGCTCGGGCGCGAGCCGTTCCCCCGGCGTGCCCCTCGCACGCCACGCTCGCGCAGCGCGCCGACACTAGCGCGTCGCCTGTCGAAAGGAAACTCGGAACCTGCGCGAGGGTTGCCGGCGCGTGGCGCGAACGGTGGTTTTGGCAGCATGCACGCAGGGAAGCTCCAGGGCCATGCAGCTGACTCGCGTGCTCGGCCTCACCATCGTCATCCTCGTCGTTGCCGGCCTCGCGGTCGGGTGCGGTGCGTCCGACGGTTCAAGCTCGAAGTCCGATGACACGAAGGCATCGTCGACTGCGGCGACGGAGGCGTCCGACAGCACGGCACAGCGGTCCATCGACCTGTCGAAGCAGACCCGCGCGGCGATCAAGGACGTGATCAACGTCATCGAGTCGTGCGCGGCGTCGAACGTGAACGGGACCTACTCCAAGGACATCGACTGCCTGGACCCGAAGGTGCTGATCGGCCAGGAACCGGGTGCGAAGGACCTGCTGTCACACGCGGATATCTCGGGCGTGGGCACGGAAGGCTCCGGCTACATGGGGTACCAAGTGACGCTCGTCGTCGACGATGGCGGCTCGCCGCTCTCGTTCACCGAGACCCACGAGGTCGACGGCACGATCGACAGGACCTGCGCGCCGAAGGATGCCCCGGGCTGCAACGACGGCACCTGGTAGTGCAGCTACTGCCGGGCGGCAGTCTCAGCCGGGGCAGCACCGGCCGCGAGGAACTCGCGGACCTGGTCGTTGGGGATCGCGAGCACGATCTCGGTGTCCGATGTGCCGATGGTGCCGACCGCGAACGACGTGCCGAGCACCTCGCCCGCTCCGTTGATGACCGCGCCGCCGCTCACGCCCTGGGCGGAGCTGCCGGCGAACAGCAGGGTGCTGCGACGACGACCGTCGTCGGTGATGTCGATCGTGCCGGCCGCTGCCGCGGCGTCGTTGTGGAACGTGCCGCCGGGATAGCCGGTGGTCTCGCCGAGCTCGCCGTCCTCGACCACGTCGTCCATCGCGAGCGGTGCGTCGGTCAGGTCGGGAACCTCCACCAGCGCGAGGTCGTGCTGACGATCCATCCGCAGCACGGTGCCGGCGTGCTCGGCACCGTCCTGTCCGATCACGTTGACGCGGTCGTATCCCTGTGCCACGTGGTAGTTGGTGACGACCTTGCCGGGCTTGACCACCCAGCCCGAGCCGAGGCCGGTGGAGGTCTCGATCTGCACCACGCCCTCGCGCGCGTCGCGGGAGCCCGAGCTCGGCTTCCAACCGTCGGGGGCGGGGTTCGTGGAGTCGGTGCCGGCGGTCGCGAGGTCGCCGAGCGAACCTGCGACCAGGTCGACGTTGTGACCGGGCGGGCCCTCGTCGCCGGGGACGCTCGAGATTCGCTGCTTCGGGGTCGTGCCGCACGCGGTGAGCAGCGACACGCCGAGCAGCGCTCCGCCGATCGCGGCGATCGCGGTGCCGATGCGCCCATGACCCATGCCGCGCAACGCAAGACCACCTGCGAGACCCACTCCGCCGGCAGCGAGCAGCCCGATCGTGCCGGCACCGATTCCGCCCGCATCGCCGCGATCCGAATCGATGCGTCCGTGGCTGAGCAGCCCGTGCTGCGCGGTCGTGTGGTCCGGAATCCGGATGCCACCGGTCGCGGAAATCGTCATGCGTCGTCCTCGTCGCCGTCCCGTGCACGCGCGGTGTCCAGCCACGCGGCGCCTGCCTGCCTATCGGGAATGGCGACGATTCGGAATCAGGGTGACCGTCGCCGCACGGAACCGCAACGATTTCCCGAAGATCCCGGTGGCGGCGGGATCGGGCGGTCTGTATGTTCGGTCGGTCGCGCATCGCTGCGGGGGAATGGCAACGGGCGCGCGCGAGGGAGCCGTCGTGGGGACGACGGACCGACGTGAAGGGGAGAGGCATGGCCGACGAGAAGGCATTGCTGGCACGCCACCGCAAGGTGCTGCCGAGCTGGATGGCGCTCTACTACGACGAGCCGATCACGATCGAGCGCGGGGAGGGCCGGCACGTCTGGGACGGCGCCGGCAACCGCTACCTCGACTTCTTCGGCGGGATCCTCACGACGAGCACCGCGCACGCGCTGCCGGAGGTCGTCACGGCCGTGCAGGAGCAGGCCGCGAAGATCATGCACAGCTCGACGCTGTACCTCGTCGAGCAGCAGGTCGAGCTCGCCGAGCAGATCGCCGAGCTGAGCGGGATCGCGAACGCCAAGGTGTTCTTCACGCCCAGCGGCACCGAGGCGAACGAGATGGCGCTGCTCATGGCGACCAACACGCGCCGCTCCAACCACGTGCTCGCGCTGCGCAACAGCTACCACGGCCACAGCTTCGGCGCGATCGCGATCACCGGCAATCGAGGGTGGCGCGCCTCGCAGCTCAGCCCGTTCAACGTGAGCTGGGTGCACGGCGGCTACCAGTACCGCTCGCCATGGCGCGATGCCGCACCCGACGAGTACATCGAGCACTGCGTCGCAGACCTGCGCAGCGTGATCCAGACGAGCACCGGCGGCGACGTGGCGGCGATGATCTTCGAGCCGATCCAGGGCGTCGGCGGATTCAGCACCCCGCCGGACGGGCTCTTCGCACGATTCCGCGAGGTGCTCGACGAGCACGGGATCCTGATGATCAGCGACGAGGTGCAGACCGGCTGGGGCAGGACCGGCGAGCACTTCTGGGGCTACCAGGCACACGGCATCACCCCCGACCTGATGACCTTCGCCAAGGGGATCGGCAACGGCCTGAGCGTCGGCGGCGTGGTCGCCAGCGCCGAGCTGGTCGACTCGATCCCGTCCGGCCAGATCTCCACGTTCGGCGGAACGCCGCTCACGATGGCGGGGTCGCTCGCAAACCTGCGCTACATCCGTGAGCACGACCTGCAGTCGAACGCTCGCGAGACCGGTGCCGTGATCATGGACGGCCTGCGCTCGGCGATCGACCGCGGCGAGCTGCCGATGGTCGGCGAGCTGCGCGGCAAGGGCCTGATGTTCGCGCTCGAGCTGGTCGAGCCCGGAACCGACAGGCCGGACCTGAAGGCCGCCGCCGCGATGATGGAGGCCACCAAGCAGCGCGGCCTGCTGATCGGCAAGGGCGGACTCAACGGCAACGTGCTGCGGATGGCGCCGCCGATGACGCTCACGCGCCTGGAGGCAGAGGAGGGGCTCGTGCTCCTGCTCGACGCGCTGCGCCACGTACAACGAGGTCTGCACGGCATCGAGGCCCCGACCGGCACGGAGGTGCCAGCATGAATCCCGCCACGAAGAACGCAGCTGCAAGCCTCGCGCACTGGATCGACGGTGCGGCCGACGCGGTCGTCCCCGAGCGATGGCTCGACGTGCACGATCCCGCGAGCGGCGACGTGGTTGCACGAGCGCCGATGGCGTCGCGAGACGACACCGACCGTGCCGTGGCAGCGGCGAAGGCCGCATTCCCCGTCTGGCGCGACACCTCGCTGACCAAGCGCACGCAGGTGATGTTCGCGTTTCGCGAGCTGCTCAACGCCCGCAAGGCCGAGCTCGCCCGGATCGTCACCCGCGAGCACGGCAAGGTGCACGACGACGCACTGGGCGAGGTCACCCGCGGCCTCGAGGTCGTCGAGTTCGCATGCGGCATGCCGCACCTGATCAAGGGCGAGTACTCCGAGCAGGTCTCGGGCGGCATCGACGTGTGGTCGATCCGCCAGCCGCTCGGCGTGG
>JAGQUL010000321.1 GCA_020438525.1 Thermoleophilia bacterium
CTTCGCACCATCGGTGCGCGGCGCGTCACGGCTATCCTGCGACCCGAAGGATCGGGGCCTCTACACTCCGCCGTCGATACCGTCGAGAAGTGCCATGGCGCGTTCGAGCTCGAACTCGACGAACTGCCCCGAGCGATCGATACCATCGACGAGCTTCCGTGCGTTCGGTGACACCCATTCGATTGCTTCGAGCAAGTCGAGGCGAAGGCGCGATGGGTCGCGGTTCCAGATCGGCTCGTGATGAAAGACGCGATTTCGTGTTCGTCGCATTTCGTCGAAGCGACCTGCTGCAGCCGCACGGGTGCGTTGCCTACGCGGCATCCCGGGCAGCGCGGTGACGAGGAGCGTCGGCCAGAGACGCTGACCGTGCTCGTAACTGCGCTTGAACAGACTCGTCCAGAAGCCGAAGTTCAACGCCGCAACGACTTGCCCTGGATGGGGGTCTCGTCCGCGTCCACGGCGCCGTAGATTCAATACAACGAGATCCACCTCACGCTGTTCGCTCGGATCGAGTACTGCGTGATTCGGCTCGAACCATCGGTTGCTGCCCGTGCGTTGGGTAATCGCACGATCGAGGCTATTGCGAAGGGCTACTTCGAGCACATGAAAGCTCGGGTAGAACGCCTCGCACAGTTCGAGGTTCCACAGGTATCTCGCCAAGGCTTCGCGGTCGCCGTCGCCGTCGAGGCGGTAGGCGTTCAAGCGGGCTTCCGAGAGCACCGCCGCGAGTGGGTGACGAGGTTGCATACGGAGAAGTATCGGCTATGCTGTACCTGTACGCCCCGGGCAAGTCCTCTCCCAGCGCAAGCTGGTGATGATCCCGGGGCTTTGCTTTACTCAAGAATCGGCGCTCTCAAGCCGATTCCACCTATGGCTGCGGTCTGACGTGCTCTCATTCGTCCTGATCGCCTTCGTACTCGCCTTCATGCCGCGCGCAGCCGTCACGTTGACGACTGCGCGAAGGAGCACGACATGGGCGCTGCACCCGAGATGGAACCACTGCTCGCCACCGCCGAGGTGGCACGATGGCTCGGCATGAGCCGTGAGCAGGTCTGGCGACTGTGGAAGTCGGGACGGCTGCCGGGGTACCGGCTCGATCGACACCTTCGCTTCGCACGTACTGACGTCGAGGCATTCCTGGCCGCGAACCGCTCTGGCGCGGCGGCTGACACGCTTCCGGCGATCGTCATCCCACTCGATGCGCAACGACGCCGCACCCGGCGCATTGCTCCGAGCAGCGAGTACCGCCGAATCTAACCGGTCTTCGGTACCGGCTGGGAGATCGTGAGCATGGCGTCGAGGCGGCTGGTATCGCCGAGGGTGTCGGGGATGTAATGGCCGTAGACGCGCTTGACGAGTTCGGGATCGTCGCCGATCCAGTGCGCGACCTCCCACACGTCACGTCCGGCGGCGAGGCACATGCTCGCGAACGTGTGGCGCAGCTGGTGGAAGGTCATCTTGTTGCAGTCGTGCTCACGCCCGTTCACCGTCACGACGCCCGCGAGCTTCCTCGCGCGTCGCCACACACGGTTATCGAAGTGCACCGCGTGCAGATAGCCACCCGCAGCGGCAGGGAAGAGGATCTCATCGTGTGCGCCGACCGCGCGCCACTCGTCGAGCACCTGGCGCGCGGCAGCGAGCAGTGGCACGCTACGTCGACCACGCCGTGACTTCGTTTCACGGAGCGTCTGCGTCACGCGATCGAGCTTGTGCGTGACGTGCAGCCACTCGCCGTCCACACACTCCCACGTCAGCCCGAGCAGCTCACTCTGGCGCAGACCGGTAAGCGCGGCGAGCATGACGATCGTGTAGTCGCGCTGGCCCTGCCACGGCGCCTGCTGGCTGCGCTGGAACTCCGGTAGACGCTCCGGACGCACGAGTGCCTCACGCGCGACGGCTTCGATCGCAGGCATCGGCCAGGCACTCACCATGCGCTGTGGTTCCTCGCTCAGCTCCTTCACGCCGTGCGCGGGGTTGTGGGTGAGCATGTCGCACTGCACCGCGTACGAGAGCATCCCCTTGAGCACGGTAAGCGTCTTGTTGATCGCGCGATGCCCGCCGTACTCGTTGTCGGGGAACTTCTCACGCATCACCTGCTTCATCTGCGCCATCATCTTGCGCACCACCTGCCGATCGACCGTGTCGATGCGCCGGTGGCCGATCATCGGCTCGATCCGTAGGCGATAGTGAACTTCCACGTCGCGGTAGTAGGCGGGTGAGCAATTCACCTTCACGTGGTTCTCGCGCCACTCCTCGAACAGCTGCGCCACCGTCCACTCCGGACGCGCCGCCACGCCAGCGCGCTGACGATCGATGATCACGTCGTACGCGGCCTTCGCCTGTGCCTTCGTCGTCCACGCACGGTTGAACTCGCGCTGCCGGTCGCCGTGTTCATCGAACCACTGGATGCCGTAGCTGCGCCTGCCAGACGGGTACTTGCGCTCGATCACGCCCATCGCTCAACCTCGTAGTGCCACTTTTGGTGCCACTTCCAGCGTAGCGAGGGAAATTCACTCGAACCACTGGGCCAATGGAAGTTGGCCGCCTGCAGGCGAAACGACAGAAGTACCCCGTACGGGATTCGAACCC
>JAGQUL010000322.1 GCA_020438525.1 Thermoleophilia bacterium
AACCTGTGTGGGCAATAGATCTAGCCGAGCACCCGGCACACCAGAATCCAGACGCGGGCCGCCTTCGGGCGGCCCGCGCTTCTTCTGCTTCCGGCAGGGCCGATCGGCGAACTCGCGGGCGCGACCGGATAACATGCACGCAGATGGAGGGGACCCCGACCCAGGATGCATACGACGTCGAGCCGTGGCACGACGATCCGGAGGACGACGGCCGCGGCACGGTGCTCGAGGTCGTGCTCACCATCGGCGCGGCGCTGCTGCTCGCATTCCTCGTCCAGCAGTACCTGGTCAAGCCCTTCAAGATCCCGTCCGGCTCGATGGAGAACACGCTGCGCTGCGGCGACCGCGTGCTCGTCGATCGCGTGACGTACCGCTTCAGCGATCCGAAGCGCAAGGACGTCGTGGTGTTCCACCCGCCCGCCGGCATCGGCGAAGGCGGCGTTGCCGACCCGTCGATCGTCGCCGACGAGGCCGACGCCGCGCGCATCGCCGACGACGGCACCGTGACCGCCACCAAGGCCGACACCAACTACATCAAGCGGATCATCGGGCTGCCCGGCGACACCGTGCAGGTGAAGGGCCACCACGCCTACATCGACGGCAAGAAGCTCGACGAGCCCTACCTGCGTCCGCTCGAGGGCATCGACGGCATCGACGACGGATCCCGCGCCAACTGGGGGCCGAAGGAGATACCGAAGGGCACCTACCTGATGCTCGGCGACCACCGCGACAACTCCGCCGACGGTCGCGTGTTCGGATTCGTGCCCCGCGAGTTCCTGATCGGCAAGGCGTTCATGGTCTACTGGCCGCCCAAGCGCTTCGGCGGCCTGCCCGACAAGGATCCCGGCGGCGCCGACGCGACCAAGGCCGACCCCAAGTGCCTCGAAGGTGGCGTGCCGAGCGGCCAGACCGTCGAGCAGGATGGCTGACGGGCTCGCAGGCGATATCGCTCCCGAGCGGCTGATCGGCGAACGCATCGCCGGCCGCTTCATGGTCGAGCGCCTGATCGGCCGCGGCGAGCTCTCCACCGCGTTTCGCGCTCACGACGAGCGACTGCACCGACGCGTCACGGTGAAGGTGTTCCACCCGCGCCACCGCGACGACGTGCACGTCGTGGAATCCCAGCTCGCCGCCGCACGATCCGTGGCGCGCCTCTCCCACGAGAACATCGCGATCGTGATCGATCGCGGCGAGCACGAGGGGCTTCCCGTCGTCGTGCTCGAGCACGTTCGCGGCGAGAACTTCCAGGAACGGATCGACCGCTTCGCGCCCCTGCCCGTCGCAGAGGTGGTGAACCTCGCGTTGCAGATCGCCCGCGCGCTCGCCTACGCGCACGGGCACGGCGTGGTGCACGGCAACCTGCGACCCGGCAACGTGCTGCTCACCGAGGACCGCGACGCGAAGATCGTCGACTTCGGCGGCGGCAGCTACGTCGCACAGCTCGTGGGCGATCCCTACTCCGCGCCCGAGCTGCGCGAGGTCGACCCGGGCATGCCCGCCGAGCCGAGCGACGACATCTACGCGCTCGGCGCCCTGTGCTGGGTGGCGCTGACCGAGCAGGCGCCACGCGCCGGCGCCGACCAGAGCGAGCTGCAGGTGCTGCGCCCGGACGTCTCGCCACGCCTTGCCGCGACGATCGCCCGCGCGCTCAGCCTCGACCCCGAGGCCCGCCACCTGTCGATGCGCGAGCTCGCCGCCGAGCTCGCCGCCGTTCGCGAGGCATCGCTCGCAGCACCAGACCGCGACGCCGCCCGCAGCGACATGGACCAGCCGACCCAGGCCTGGGCCCTCGACCACGTGCCCGCCGACGAGCAGGCCACCGGGATCATCGCGATGCCCCGGCAGGGAGCAGGCAGCGGCGACGACGCATCGGCGGCGACGAGCGTGACCGGACGCCCCGTCCGCCGCCGCCGCGCACCACGCGAGAAGCGCGCCCGGACGCCGCAGGAGGTCCGCGCGCGGATCCTCGCGTGGTCGATCGTCGTCGCCCCGCTCGCCGCGCTCGTGATCTTCGGGCTGATGATCGCCGGCGAGCGATCCAGCGACCAGGTCGAATCCGGCACCAAGCAGCGCGGCAACGCCGTGACCAAGGTGGCGGTCGTGGGCGCCTCGAGCTTCGACCCGCGCCCCGGCGGCGACGGCTCCGAGCACGAGGACGAGGTCGCGGGAGCGTACGACGACAACCCCGAGACGTCGTGGCAGACCGAGGGCTACGCGACGATCTCCTTCAACCAGAATGTGAAGCCGGGCGTGGGCCTGATGCTCCAGCTCGAATCGCCGAAGGACGTCCGCGAGATCAGGATCACCACCAACCTGCCCGGGTGGGTGGTCGACGTGCGGGCCGCGGAGACCCCGGCGACCACCCTCGCTGGCTGGCGCCCCGTCTCCGAGGCCGTCGCGGTCAAGAGCGGCGCCGCGATCCCGGTGGACATGGGCGACACCGAGGCGAGCTACCTGCTGCTGTGGATCACCCAGTTGGCAATCGATACCGACGACACGAACAAGGCCCGGGCGCGGATCGAGCAGGTCGACGTGTTCGCGGCCGACAGTCAGTAGCGATCGCCTACCGAGTCCGGTAGCAGCGTGCTACCCGGGGTGTCCGCCCCGACCGGTACCATCCACTCCCATGCGAATCCTCGTCACCCGCTGCAGCATCCGCTACGAGGGGCGCCTCGTGACCACCCTCGAGTCGGGCGATCGCGTCGTGCTCTTCAAGGACGACGGCTCGGTCGTGGTGCACGCCGTGCAAGGCGCCAAGCCGATCAACTACATGCCCGGGCCCACTGCGGTCGAGGAGCAGGGGCGCACCATCCGCATCGCCCAGACCAAGACCGGCGAGAGCCTCGTGATCGACGTGGAGGACGTGCACGCCGACTCCGCGTGGGAGCTCGAGGACACGGCCAAGCTCGTGCGCGAGGGCCGCGAGAAGGACATCCAGGCCACGATCTTCGAGACCCCGGAGGCGATCGAGCCCGGGATGGTCGGCCTGCAGCGCGAGCTGTTCACCGACGTGGGGCCCGTCGACCTGTTCTGCCGCGACAGCGACGGTCGCACCTGCGTGGTGGAGGTCAAGCGCGTGCGTGCGGTGGCCGCCGCCGTGGAGCAGCTCAACCGCTACATGGACGAGGTCGAGAAGAACCCGGCCCACGCGCCGGCCCGCGGCATCCTCGTCGCACCCGAGCTCGCGCCGCAGGCGCGCGTGCTGCTCGAGAAGTGGGGCTACGACTTCGTCGCGCTCGACGAGGTGCTCAGCCGCTGCCCCGACGGCGAAGAGCTGATGCGCCTCTTCTAGGCAGCCGTGGTTGCGTGGCCGGTCGGTCGCGGTGCCGGCTTTGGCGCCTCGGCCACCTGCGGCGCCGCCTCGGGTGCCGCAGCCGCCTCCGGCTCGCGCAGGCGATCACCGTCGAACGCCATCCACATGGCGAACGCCACGAACGGACCGAGCATCAGCACGCAGGTGTACATGAAGACGAATGGCAGGACTTCGTGGACGAACGTGTGCATGATGCCTCCGGGCGATCTCGTGTGCTCTCGCCTACATGGTCGGCGAACGACGCCCCGGGGAAATCAGTAGTTCTCCGCAGCCGGCAGCATCGACATACGCGTCGGCTCGCGGGGTCCGCCGAGTAGCATCGTCGGTCATGGCCGGAACCGAATCAGTCGCCGTGCGCATGCTCGACGTCGCAGCGCACGACCTTCGCAACCAGATCGCGACGCTGCACATGGCAGCCATGACGGTCGACGACTCGGAGGTAGCCGCCGCGATGCGCGATGCGGTCGCCCGCCTGCGGGTCGACCTGGAGCGGATGGTCGTGGCCGCCCGCATCGAGCTCGACAAGCGTCCCGACACCGTCGAGATCGCCGGCGCCGAGCTGCTGCGGCTCGGCACCGCGAGAGCCGGTCGCGAGGGCGCGCAGGTGACCGACGGCGCAGTCAGCGTCGTGCCCGTGGCGGTCGCGGGACCGGGAACGTGGCTCGAGCGGCTCGTCGCCGACGTGATCCACGGCGACGACCCGGCCTGGAACGACCACCTCGCCCGCGCCTGCACCGCCGAGCTGCACGAGCAGGACGGACACGTCGAGATCCGCGTCCACTGAGCGTCAGGCGCGTCGACCGACGACCACGATCGCATCGAGCTCGTCGTCGCGCCGCTCGCTCGCTGCCAGCCCGCCGCGCTCGATCGCCTCGCTCGCCGACGCGAGCTGGTGCCCGGCAACCTCGAACAGCACCACGCCGCCGCGGGTGAGCCAGCCTCCTGCATCGGCCGCGACGCGACGCAGCACGTCGAGCCCGTCGTCGCCGCCATCGAGCGCCAGCCGCGGCTCGTGCTCGCGAGCCTGTGCGGGCAGCGTCGCCAGATCACCCGACGCGACGTACGGCACGTTGGCAAGCAGCACGTCCACGCCACCGCGAAGGTCGGCAGGCAGCGCGTCCAGCAGGTCGCCACGCCACACCCGCCCACCGCGCGCATCGACGTTCTGCCGCGCGCACGCACATGCGGCCGGATCGAGATCGGCCGCATGCAGCTCGATCGGAGCGCCCGCGAGGTCCGCCACGCACGCACCGAGCGCACCGCTCCCGCAGCACAGGTCGACGACGACCGCGCCATCTCGCCGGGCGAGGTGCTCCACCGCGACCGTGACCAGCAGCTCGCTGCGAACGCGCGGCACGAACACGCCCGGCTCGACCGCGTAGCGCCTGCCGTGCAGCTCGGCGAACCCGACCACGTGCTCGAGCGGCTCGCCGGCGCAGCGTCGCGCGGTCAGCCGCGCGAGCAGGTCGTCGTCCCCCGCCGCGGCGTCGAGCAGCAGCTCCGCCTCCGCCTCGGCGAACACGCAGCCGCTCGCGCGCAGCTCGCGCGCCACGTCGAATCCGGAGAGCTCGCCGGGCATCCGCAGGTCGAGCAGCACCACGTCGGGCAGCTCGGCGCGCACGAGTGCGAGCCCGCTCGCGCCGTCGCTGGCGTCGAGCACGACGTGGTCGCGTCGCTCGAGCACGCGTCGCATCAT
>JAGQUL010000323.1 GCA_020438525.1 Thermoleophilia bacterium
CGGGAACGCGGCGACGCTCGAGGTGTTCGCCGACCTTGCGCTTCACGCGCTGCAGGGCGTTGTCGACCGTCTTGGGGTCGCAGCCGCACTGCTCCGCGATCTGCTCGTATGAGCGTCCCTCGAGGTAGCCGGTGAGCGCCTGTGCCTCGAGCGGGCTGAGCCGCGTGGTCATGTGGTCGACCAGGCTGCGCAGCTCCTGCGTGGACACGATCTGCACTGCGGGGTCCTCCACTTCGCTGCCGGGCAGGCTCTCGCCGATCGTGCAGTCGACCTCGACGTCACGCCCCGCGGGAGTATGGCTGAACGAGACGTACTGGTTGAGCGGCGCGTGCTTGTTGCGCGTGGCGGTCTTGATCGCGGTGATGATCTGGCGCGTGATGCACAGCTCAGCGAACGACCGGAAGCTCGCTTCCTTGTCGCGTCGATAGTCGCGCACGGCCTTGTACAGGCCGATCAGCCCCTCCTGCAGGAGGTCGTCGGCATCGCCGCCGGCGATGAAGTAGCTCGATGCCTTCATTCGGACGAATCCGACGTAGCGCTTGATCAGCAGGTCGAGCGCCTTCGTGTCGCCGCGTCGAGCGCGGTCGACGAGCCGCTGCTCGTCGAGGTCGGCGATCGCTCGTGCGTAGGTCCGGGCTGGTCGTTCCCCGTCCTGGCGCCGTTCGCTGACTGCCATCCGTTACCTCCCGATCGGGCGCCGACATCCCTGCCCGACGCTCGTACCCCTCCGAAAAAACCGCTCCCCAGCAGGCTCTTTCGCTCAACCCTCGAGCTGTGGTCGAGGGTTCGTGAACCCTGACCCTCGACTCAAGGTCGAGACTCGTGGCCGAAGTGTATCCACCCCAGCGGACACAGGGCAAGCCGGGCGTGCAGGAATCGCGCCGCGAAGGTCGTACTGGACTCGACTCGGGCCGTGCGCAGGCGCTCTTCAGCCCGCGTCGGTCATCCGCAGCGACCGCAGGCGCTGCGTGGAGAGCCACGTGGCAGCGACGGTCACCAGCAGCACCAGCACGGCAGCCGTGCCCGCGCCGATCGACGGGCTCACGAGATCGCCGAAGCGGGCCGAGCGCCCGAGCAGCTGGTCGGTGAGCGAGAGGCTCCACTGCTGGATGCTCAGGTTCCGGACCCCGGGCAGGAAGCTGCCGATCAGCGACTCCCAGACGAGCGCGTATCCGATGCCGATCACGACGGCGTGCCGGGTCGCCACGGCAAGCAGCAGGAACACGCTGCAGTAGGCGACGATCGCCAGCACCGACGCCATGGCGAACGTGATCGGCGCTCCGTCGAGCGAGCTGGCACCGACCAGCCCCGCGGCGAGGATCGAACCCGTGCCGAAGCAGAGGCAGGTGAGCACGGCCACGACGAGCTTCGCCGCGACGATCGACGACCGCCGCACCGGCTTGGCGAGCAGGTAGATGATCGAGCCGTCCTCGATCTCCGGGCCGATCACGCCCGTGCCGGCCACCACGCACAGCACGGGCAGCAACGTGACGAACCCGAACGTCCCGACCACCGAGGCCGTGCCGGCAACCGGCTGGTCGGAGAGCACGCGCACCAGCGCTGCGAGCCCGACGACGAGCGCGGGGAACACGAAGAAGAAGAGGATGCGACGACGACCGAGCAGGACGCGCGCAGTGAGTCGTGCGACGGTGAGCTCGATCATCGGTGCACCAGGTAGTTGAACACGTCCTCGAGCGACTCGTCGGCCGGAACCACCGACCGCAGCCGTGCGCCGGACTGCTGCGCAACGCGCGGCAGCGCCCGGACGAATCCGTCGTGGTCGCGGGTCTGCACGTCGACGGTGTCGTCGCCCACGAGCTCGAGCGCTGCGATCGACTCCTCCGCCACGAGCGCTGCACCGAGCCGACGTGGCTGGTCGGTGCCGATGGTGAAGCGCATCGGTCGCTGGACCATGAGGCGTCGGATCTCGCGGAAGTCGCCCGTCGCGGCGAGCCGGCCCGACACGAGCACCTGGATCGTGTCGGCCAGCTCCTCCACGTCCTCGAGGATGTGCGAGCTGAAGAGGATCGCGACCCCTGCATCGGCCATGCCACGCAGCAGTCGGGTGAGGTGCAGCCGCTGACGCGGGTCCATGCCGTTGAACGGCTCGTCCAGCAGCAGCACCGCAGGCTCGTGGACGATCGCAGTCGCCATCTTGATGCGCTGCCGCATGCCCTTGGAGTACGTGCGCACGTCGCGGTGCATGGCATCGACCATCTCGACGACCTCGATCGCCCGACGAGCGGCGCGTTCGGGATCGGCAAGCCGGTGAAGCCGTGCGTTCGCGAGCACGAACTGCCAGCCGCTGATCGAGTCGAAGAGCTCCTCGCGCTCCGGGACGAGACCGAGGGATCCGTAGATGCGTTCGTTGCGCCAGGTCGGCTGCCCGTCGAGCTCGACCCGACCCGCCGATGGCTGCAGGAACCCCGCGAGCATGTGGATGAGCGTCGACTTGCCTGCACCGTTCGGTCCGAGCAGCCCCGTGATGCCGGGCCCGATGTGCATGCTCACGTCGTTCACCGCGACCACGTTGCCGAACCAGCGCGACACGTCCTGGACCACGAGCTCGCTCATCCGACATCGACCTTTCGGTAGCGCAGGTGCAGCGCCGCGACCAGCAGCACGGCCAGCAGCGCCCACACGGCGAGCAGCTCCAGCCCGAACGCGGTCTCGAACGAGGGTTCGGGCCCGACGCCGACCACGCTCGCCACCTGCGAGCCGAGATCCTGGACGTGGAGCAGGTGGAATGCGATCGTCCGTGCGAGCGAGTATGGCGAGATCACCACCGACCAGCGTGCCAGCTGGTCCGAGCCGGCGTCGCCTGCGATCGACTCGATGATGCCCTGCATGCCGGCCAGCAGCACGATGCTGCCGATGATCGCCGCGACGCCGAGGCCGCGTCGGGTCACGAGCGACGCCACGAGCGCGGCGAGCGGAGCGAGCAGCCCCGCGAGCAGCATGGCCACGGCGATGCCGCGCGCCGCGTCGAGGAGCTGGTCGCTCACGTCGAGCCCCGAGAGCAGCGTCGCGAGCAGCAGCAGCGCCACCGGAGCGACGAGCAGCACCAGCAGTGCGAACAGCACGCCGAGCAGCCGTGCCCGGACGTAGCCGGTGCGGCCGACCGGACGCGCCAGGTACAGCACGATCGTCCGCTCCCGCAGGTCGCGAGCGAAGAGCGACGGGGCGACGATCCCCAGGAAGATCGCGACGAGGATCGAGGTTCCCGACAGCAGGTAGATGCTCGCGGTGACCGGTGCCTGGTCCACGCCGAGCACCGCGATCGCGAGCGCCATTCCAGCAGGTGGCAGGCACATCGCGCCGAGCAGCAGCAGCGGTCCGACCTTGGAGCGGGTGGACCGCCCAAGTCCGAACGCGAGCCCCCACGACTGCAGCATGAGCGTGCGCACGATCGATCGCGGGCCGCGCCGCGTGCCTGCGTGGCGACGGTAGCCGATGTCGTGGATCGCGCT
>JAGQUL010000324.1 GCA_020438525.1 Thermoleophilia bacterium
AGGCGCGCCCGACCTCGACACCACCCAGTTCGAGCGCATCCTCCCCTATGCCGTGGCGCTGGAGGCGGAGAAGCCGTGGTCCGAAGCCTTCGCCAAGGCCTTCGCCCGCGCCAATCCCGGCCAGTCGGCGACCGGCACCTATACCCCGGCCTGGCACGCCGGCCATGGCTGGATGGGCGGCAATCTCGGCGGTGCCATTTCGTCCTCGGTCTCCGCCGCGGCCGGCTCCTTCGCGAGCTCCGTGCCCGCGCCGTCGTCCTCCTCCTCCGGCTTCTCCGGTGGCGGCGGTGGTGGTTCCGGCGGCGGCGGCGGCGGTGGTGGCGGCGGCGCCTGGTAGGTGCAGGAACGGCCACACGCTGGCCGCGCGCTCCCCCTTCACGAAATCGTCGACCGGTCGTACGGTCGAGGCATGCCGCACCAGCCAGCGGCGTGGGCCTGCGCTCGCCACGCAGTGCCGGAGGGGGAGCCGACCGATGTCTACGACCATTGCACCGACTGGTGCCGCGCCGATCGGCGCCGCACCGACCACCACGCCACCACAGGCGGACGTGCCTGCGATCCTGCAGCCACAGTCCGGCGTGTCGGGCGGCGGACCCAGCGCCGACCTGCAGGCCGCGCTCGAGGCGCTCTGGGGAGCGGTGGGCGCGCTGAAGGGTGCGGTCGATGCGCTGCAGGGCGCGATGATCTCCGGCGGCGGTCCGGGAGGCCCGACGCAGGGCGGGTGCGGGTGTGGCTGCCAGATGGCGTTGGAAGGATCGGCGTCGCTCGGCGCGATGGGTACAGCCACTGCTGCGGGGTCGAGCCAACAGGTTCCGGTCCCGAACGCCGAGCAGCTCCCGACAGCTCCGCCGCTCGACGCGGGGAACACCGCGCAGTCAGTGCAGGCGTCCGCCGACTCCGCGCACCATGACTGGAAGGCCGCGAAGGGCACGAAGATCAAGTACCCGGTCAAGGGCGCGCACGTGTCGTCGCCGTTCGGCGACGTGTCGGGCGTGCACCCGGTACCGCATTCCGGGATCGACCTCGCGGTCGGATCGGGCACGAAGATCGGCGCCGCGGCGCCCGGCAAGGTGCTCGACGTCGGCTTCGAGAAGAACGGCCTCGGCAACTACGTCGTGATCGATCACGGCAACGGCTGGGTCACGAAGTACGGCCACATGCTCGAGAAGCCGATGGTCAAGAAGGGCGATCAGGTCGACGCCGGGCAGCAGATCGGCAAGGTCGGCTCGACCGGCAACTCGACCGGCCCGCACCTGCACTTCATGGTCGTGCGGAACGGCAAGAACATCGATCCCGCGCCGTTCCTGAGCGGTTCGAAGACGATCGGCTGAGCCGCTCGAACGAGGCTCAGGCCACGCCGGCCGGATCCTGCTGCACGTCCTGCGCGACATCGCGCTCGGCGAGCCGCTCCACGAACTCGGGTGCGGCGAGCGCGCGTAGCACGTGGGTGGTGCCGCTCAGCTCGGGGATCTCCTTGCTTGCCTTGGCGGCATCGAGCTCCTCGAACTTGCGGGCGGTGGGCAGCACGCGCGACTCGAGTGATCCGATCGCCTCGTTGTAGGCCTTGCTGGCGGTGTCGAGCCCCTTGCCTACGCGGGCGAACTTGTCGGCCATTACCGCGACGCGCTCGTGCAGCTCGCGACCGAGGGCGGCGATCTGCTCGGCGTTGCGGGCCAGGCGCTCCTCCTTCCAGCCCTGCGCGATCGCGTGCAGGAGCGTCAGCAGGGTGGTGGGCGAGGCGATCACGACGCCCTTGTCGAAGGCCTCCTCCACGATCCCGGGCTGCTGCTGCACGGCTGCGGCGAACAGGTGCTCGGCGGGCAGGAACAGCACGACCATGTCGGGAAGTGCGCCGTCGAGGTGCTGGGAGTAGTCCTTCTTGGCGAGCTGCGCGACGTGCGTGCGCACCTGCTCGGCGTGTCGCTGCAGTTGCGGCTCGGCGGCCTCGTCGTCGGGGGCCTCCATCGCCTCGAGGAACGCGTCGAGCGGCACCTTCGAGTCGACGACGACGCAGCGTCCGCTCGGCAGGTTCACCACCATGTCCGGGCGCAGGCGACGCTCCTCGTCGGTGAGCGTCGAGTGCTGGACGGTGAAGTCGCGGGTGTGCTCGTGCAGGCCGGCGACCTCCACGACCCGGCGCAGCTGCATCTCGCCCCAGCGGCCGCGACCCTGGGGCTGGCGCAGCGCCTTGGTGAGTGCGGAGGCCCCGTCGCGCAGCTGCTCGGAGTTGCGTCGCAGCTCGGCGAGCTGGGCGGTGAGGGACCGCTCGGTGCCCTCGCGTGCCTTGTCGAAGGCGGTGATCTTCTGGTCGACCTCCGCGAGCTTCGCGGCGACGGGCTTCACGAGCTCGCCGATCGCCTGCTGACGCTGCTTGAGGTCACCCTCGGCCTTCACGCGCTGCTGCTCGAGCTGCTGGGTTGCGAGCTCGAGGAAGCGCTTGCCGTTGGCGTCGAGCGCATCGACCGAGAGCGCCTTGAACTGCTCGACGAGCTGCGCACGCTGCGCCTCGGCATCGGCCTCGCGCCGCGCGGCGAGCTCGCGTTCGCGGTCGAGCAGCTCGCGCATGGCGGTCTCGCGCGCGCTGGCAGCGCGGGTCACGACGAGCGTGATGAGCGCGACCGCGACGGTCGCGCCGATGATGGTGAGGAGCAGGCTGGTGGTCATGCGGGGGCTCGGTTTCGATCGACTACTTACTCCGCACACGGTGCCGCACGCGTCGGACGCACCCCGTGCCCCCGCCGCCGGCCCCGTGCCCCCGCCGCCGGCCCCGCCCGCGCCGC
>JAGQUL010000325.1 GCA_020438525.1 Thermoleophilia bacterium
CCCATGCACCCGCGCAACGAAATCGGGCCACACGCCCAACTTCGTTACCCTGACCGCGAACAGTCACGCGTCATCGCCCCATCCCGCACACCACACCCCACCCCACCCCACCCCACGTGACACTCCGACCTCACCCGGGTAGGCGCATCCCATGATCGTCACCTCGAGCATGCACCCGGACTACCGCTCCAACGCCTACCTCGTCGCCGACGAGCCGGGCGGCCACGCCGTCTTCATCGATGCCGGCGCCCCCATCGAGCCGCTCATGTCGAAGGTCGAGGAGCTCGGCGTGCGCGTCACCCACGTGCTGCTCACCCACGAGCACCACGACCACACCACCTTCATGGTCGCGCTCGAGGAGCGCTACGGCGCCACGATCGTGCTCCCGGAGAACGTCACCGCCGAGACCGTGATCCGCAGCGGCAACCTCCGCCTCCACGCCATGCCCACCCCCGGGCACTGCACCCCGCACGTGACCTGGGTGACCGAGGACGCATCCGGTGCCCCCACCGCCGCCTTCACCGGCGATGCGATCTTCAAGGGCACCGTGGGCGGAACCCTCAACGGCGGTCCCGACGGCCTTGCGCTCCTGCGTGACTCCATCGAGCACCACATCCTCGCCCTGCCGCCCACCACCACGATCTACCCCGGCCACATGGAGCCCACCACCGTCGCCGCCGAGCTCGAGACCAACCCCTTCGTGCTCGCCTGGCGCGGCGACACCACCCACGCCGACGACCCCGTAACCGTCGCCGGCACCGATGCCACCCTCCTGCTCGAGGCGGCCGACTACGACGGCGGCACCAAGGCCTGGGTCCGCTTCGCCGACGGCAACGAGGCGATCGTCGGCGGCAGCATGGTGTCGCGCCCGGAGGCACACGCATGAACCTGCGCACCCGAACCGTCGTCGCCCTGCTGCTCCTGCTCGCCGCAGCGGCGCTGCTCCTCGCAGGCTGCGGATCCGACAGCTCGAGCGACTCGAAGTCGTCGTCCACCACCACTACCGAAGCAGCAACGAGCGGCGACGACGACCAGCCGGGCGGAGACGACCTGCTGCCGATCGTCGTGGAGTCGCCCAAGCCGTTCGCGAGCGTCTACCGATCCTTCACGCTCAGCGGCACCGCCGTCGCCAACGAGGGCACCCTGCGCTGGCAGATCCTCGATGCGTCCGGCAAGCCGCTCGCCCAGGGAACCATCACCGCATCCTGTGGCGGTCCCTGCCGCGGCGACTTCTCCACGAAGGTGAACGTCGCGAAGGTGACGCCCGGCTCGTGGGAGCTGCACGTGTTCGAGCCGCCTACCGCCGACGACGATCCCGCTCGCCGCAACGACACGATCGTTCCGATCACGATCACCACCGGCCCCATCGATTCGAGCGATCCCGCGGCCGACGCACCCCCGCCCGGCGGCGTGCCGGCAAACGGCACCGGAGCCTGATCGGACGAGCAGGCAACTCGGGCCTGTCCTCGCGCGCACGCGCGTGAACGACTGAGCGGCTCAGCAGCTACTTCGACGCAGCCGGCTGCGTCGGCGCCGTGCCGAAGACGCGGTAGCCCTTGTCGGCGAAGGCTTCCTGCGCGGCGACGAGGTCCTCGAACGCGGCATCGACCTGATCGTCGTTCGCGAACTTCACGTACAGCTCGGCCTGCGCGGCGCTCGTGTCGGCGTCGCCAAGGTCCTTGGCGAGCTGCGAGAACGCGTCCGCCACGCCGCGAAGCCCCGACTCCAACCGGTCCTGCGCATCACGGACGTCGTCAGGCGGGTCGAGGTCGGCGAGCTGGTCGGCCGCCTCGCGCAGGTCGTCGGCGATCTTCGAGACCTCCTCCGCCCCGATCGTCTCGGTGTCGTCCTGCGGGAGCGACTCGAGCGACGCGTCGACGCCGCGCCCGACCTTCGCCAGGTCACGCTCGTACTGGGTCCGGTCGGCCTTTCCACACCCCGCGACGAGCAGCGCGAGCGCGACGGCGACCAGCATCGTTGCAGTCGTTCTTCCCACGTCGGCAAACCTAGCGGATGGGGTGGGCACCGCCCCGACGACCCCAGCGTCGATCGTCGCTGGGATTCGTGCAATACTTCCGGACGTGCCCCGCGCGCGCACGAACCTCGCCGCGTCGGGCGGAACACAGCAACACCACCGAAGAACCCGACAGGGGCTGCCTCAAGTGACTGGTGACAGGTCGGACGCGCTGAATGACGGCTTCGTCCAGCTGATGTACGAGAACTGGCTTGCGAATCCCGCAAGCGTGGGCGAGGAATGGCAGAAGCTGTTCCGCGAGCAGGGCGCCCCCGCAGGTGCCGCGCCCGCATCTGGAGCCACCGCGGTGAAGGCACCGCCCGCGACCGCCGCACCAGCGGCAGCTGCGCCCGCGCCGAAGCCCGCCGCGAAGAAGGCCGGCACGGTGCCCGACGGCGCCGCGCTCATGAAGGGTCCCGACGGCGGCCTCGTGCGCAACATGAACGCGTCGCTCACCGTGCCGACCGCCACGACGTTCCGCACGATCGCGATGTCGACGATCGACGCGAAGCGCCGCGAGCTCAACGCGAAGCTCGACGGAACGCGCAAGCTCTCGTTCACGCACCTCGTCGCATGGGCCCTGATCGAGGCCTACGTGCAGGTCCCGGTCATGGGCCACACGTTCGAGGAGATCGACGGCAAGCCGTACCGCATCCCCCACGAGCACGTGAACTTCGGGCTCGCGGTCGACGTGGCCAAGCCCGACGGCTCGCGCGGCCTGATGGTCCCGTGCGTGACCGCTGCCGACACGCTCGGCGTGGTGGGCTTCTTCGACGCCTACGACGCGCTCGTCGACAAGGCCCGCACCGGCTCGCTCGGCCTCGAGGACATGCTCGGCACCACCTTCACGCTCACCAACCCGGGCGGCCTCGGCACGATCGCCAGCGTGCCGCGCCTGATGAAGGGCCAGGCGGCGATCATCGCCACCGGCGCGATCAACTACCCGGTCGAGTACCAGCACCTGCCCAAGGAGAAGCTCGCCGAGCTCGGCATCTCCAAGGTCATGGTGATGACGTCGACCTACGACCACCGCGTGATCCAGGGCGCCGGCTCGGGCGAGTTCCTCAAGAAGGTGC
>JAGQUL010000040.1 GCA_020438525.1 Thermoleophilia bacterium
TCGATCTCGTCGATCCACAGCACGCTCGGAGCTACCGCGTCGGCGGTCGCGAGCGCCTCGCGAAGGTTGCGCTCGCTCGCCCCGATGAACGAGTCGAAGAGCGAGCCCGCATCCAGTCGCAGCAGCGGCATGTTCCAGGTGTGCGCGATCGCCTTGGCCACGAAGCTCTTGCCGCAGCCGGGAACGCCCGTGAGCAGCAGGCCGCGCGGCGGCTTGATGCCGAACGAAACTGCGGCCGGCTCGAAGGCACGCGAGCGCGACGACACCCACTGCTTGAGCTCGTCGAAGCCGGCAACCCAGTCGAGCCCGTGCTGGGTCGATTCGAGGGTGACCACGCCCGATGCCGCGAGCAGTCGCGCCTTCTCTGCCGTGGCACGAGCCACGTCTTCGTGGTCGAGCACGCCGTCGTCGTGGAGCAGGTGCGCGAGCACCTGGTCGACCTGCTCGAGCGTGAGCCCCCGCAGCTGCGACGCCAGATTGGCGAGACCCGCATCGTCGAGCACCTGACGAATTCCGTGCTCGCGTGCAGCCGCAGCGAGCCGGGCACGCACGTGCGCGTCGATCAGCGCGTGGTCGGGTCGAGGCAGGTCGAACGTCGCGGAGACGTGCTGCAGCCCGTCGGGCACCGCTCCGTGCGGGCCGAGCAGCACGAGGGTGGCGTTCGAGTTGCGCGCGATGTCGCGCAGCAGCCGTTCGATCTTCGGGTCCTGGTCCAGGTGCCGGGCCAGGTCGCGCAGCACGAACACGTCGTCGCCCGGGATCCCCGCGATCCGTTCGAGCGCCTGGCGTGGGTCGGTGGTGGCGGTGTCGCCTGCAGCCTCGCCGTGCCCGACGAGACCCTCCGAGACGGACCAGGTCCACATCCTGCGCGAGCACGTGCGTGCTGCGCCCGCGACGATGCCTTCGGCGCGTGCCTCCTCGTGCGTGCCGGCGAACACGATCGAGAACCGCGAGCGGATCAGTCGTCCCAGCTCGTCCTGCGGCGCGGATCCCTGGAGCGGTGCGGGAACCGGGGGAGACGCGCTGCTCACTGCCCGGTCGCCTCCTCAAGCACTGCGCGGGCCCGGTCGAGGTCCTCGGGTCGGACCAGCACTTCGCGGGCGCCGCCGCCTGATGCGGGCAGCTCGCCGCCGCCACCGAACGAGAAGTCGGTGATCCGATAGGTGCACACGATGTCGGCCGATCGCAGCAGCCCGCACGCGAGCTCTGCCTCGGCCTCGTTGGATACCATGGTGAGGCGAACGGGATCAGGCATCTTCGGATGGTACCCCGGTGCGCGTGCTCAGAATCCGGACGACGCCGGGTCGATCGGCTGCGCCTGGTCGTAGGACGGATCCGAGTATCCGCCAGACGGATCCGAGTAGCCACCCGTGGCGTTCGGATCGACGTAGCCGCCGGCCGCGTTCGGATCCGCATACCCGCCCGATGCGGCGGGATCGGCGTACCCGTCGGCCGCGTACGCGCTCGGATCGGAGTAGGTGTCGATCGGCTGACCCGTGTTCGGGTCGATTGCGGTCGTGCCGGAGGACCGGCCCGCGCCGTCCGCTGTGGAATCCGCGCACTGTGCGGGCGTCGCAGCGTCGGCTGCGGCGCCGTCTGCGGACACGCCGAAGCCGCCATCGCCGGTCGCTGGGACCGCTGCGCTGGGATCGGCGCCTGTGGGCGTTCCGGTGGTGGCCGGGGCCGAGCATTCGGCCTGACGCTTGGCGAGCTCCTGCTCGCGCATGCGCGACACGTCCCCGCTGATCCAGATGGTCGTGGCGACCATCGACAGGAACAGGCCACCTCCGGCGAACATCATCGCCTTCATGTCCATGCAGGCACTATCGGCACGAGTACCCGGAACCTGTAGGTCATCGAAGCATCCACTATGATCCCGCCCATGTTCAGCTCCACGCTCGCGCGTCGCGCACTCGTCCTGCTCCTGCTGGTCCCCGCCCTGTCGCTGCTGGTCGCGGCATGTGGCGACGACGATTCCGGAAGCGACGGTGGCTCGTCGTCGACCACCAAGGTCGATTCGGCGAGCAGCAACGTCGCGGACGAGGTGGCCGCCCGCAACGACAGCTACGACGCGGCACCGACCGAGAAGCTCGATCCGTCGAAGACGTACGTCGTGCACCTCGAGACCTCGAAGGGCGACTTCGACATCACGGTCGATCCCAAGGCCGCTCCGATCGCCGCGGCGAACTTCGTGTTCCTGGTCAAGGAGGGCTTCTACGACGGGATCACGTTCCACCGCGTGATCGACGGATTCATGGTGCAGGCCGGAGATCCGCTCGGCGACGGCACCGGTGGTCCGGGCTACGAGCTCAAGGACGACCCCGTGAAGGGCAGCTACAAGCGCGGCACCGTCGCGATGGCCAACGCCGGCCCCGACACCGGTGGCAGCCAGTTCTTCATCGTCCAGGGAACCACGGTCGACGAGACGCTGCCCAAGGACTACGTGATCTTCGGATCGGTCGACGAGGCCGGGATGAAGGTCGTCGACACGATCGCGGGCGTCGACGTCGAGCCCGGACCGAGCGGCGAGCCGTCCAAGCCGGTCGACCCGATCACGATCGACAAGGCGACGCTGCAGGAGTCGTGACGGCCTGCTCGGGGTTCACGCCGCTGCGTCGCGGCCTCGTCGGACGAGCGCGACCGGGGCGTACAGGCGCACGCGCTCGCGTCGTCCCTTCACCTCGATGCTCTCGAGGCGCATCAGCTGCCGCTGCAGCTCGTGGGGAAGCGTGAGGAACGCCCGTTCGTCGAGCAGCGCCTGAATGCCCACGTCGCGTGTCGCCTGCTCCAGACGCGCTGCGAGGTTCACGGTGTCGCCGATCGCGGTGAAGGCGAGCCGGTCCCGGTGGCCCACGTTCCCGACCATCGCCGGGCCGGTTGCGATGCCGACTCCGATCTCGAATCCGGTTGCGCCGCGTGCCTCGCGGCGCAGGTTGCACTCGCGAACCCGCATCATCAGCCGCGGGACCGTGCGGATCGCCCGCTCCGCGTGGTCGGGCTGGTCGACCGGTGCGTTCCAGAACGCCATCAGTCCGTCGCCGGTGAACTTGTCGATCGTGCCATCGGACGCGAGCACGGCATCGGCGAGCTCGCCGATCAGCACGTTGAGCTCGTCGAACACCTCGGCCGGATCAGTCCGCTCCGCCCAGCTCGTGAAGCCGCGGATGTCGACGAACATCACAGTGATCTCGCGTCGATCGCCGCCGACCTGCACCTCGGTGCCCGACTCGTGGTCGCCGAGGATCGACGACGCGACGTGGCGCGGCACGTAGCGCTGGAACGTGTCGAGCAGCTGGTCGGCGACGCGCCGACCGGTGAACTGCGCATGCTGGAGCGCGAGCAGCCGCCAGGTCAGCAGCTGGCCGCCGAGCACCACGAGCAGCGCGAGTGGGGGATCGTCGAGGAACGGACCGGCCATCGCGACCGTCGCGGTGGGCAGGCCTGCCTCGAGCGCGAGGATCGTGACGACCGGCATGTCGCGCAGCACCGTGATCGCACCGCCGGTGGTTCGGGCCTCGGAGAGCAGCAGCTGGGCGAGCAGCACGATGCCGGCGCGGACCAGCGCGGCGAGCAGCACGGCGCCGAGCACCGCCCGGCCGCGCACCGAGTCCCCGAACGCGTCGTGCACGAGCAGTGCAGGCAGGCCGGTGGAGAGCAGTCCCGTCGCGAGATGGAAGGAGCGCTCGCGCCACGTGGTCAGGTGCCGCGCCGCCGCGAGCGCTATCGCGCCGCCGGCAAGCGCCGCCAGCGATGCGGGCACGGCGACTGCGAGGAGCACGATGAAGCCTGCCTCCGGCGCGGCGATCAGGCGCGCGCCGCGGTGGCTGAACTCGTACCGGTGGCGGTCGAGCACGAGCACGAGGGTTGCGCACCCGACTGCCACGAGCAGCTCGTCCGGGGCGGGCATCGACGCACGAAGCAGGAGCCCGGCGAGCATGCCGAGGCCGGCCACGGTCCACAGGACGCAGCCGGCACGAGCAACGATCATGGTGGCGCCGATTCGCACGTTCGCGGCATCGGCAGCGCGTCGAACGCCCTTGAGCGGGCTAATTGTCGGGCGCGACTTGCGCGCCCGCGAACTGCCGCTATCGTGACTGCTACAACCCGGCCATGACGCACCGTGTTCCCCGCGCGATCGGCAGCGACCACGCCCGAACGCGAGCGGGTCGGGAGCAGTCCTACTACGGAGGTGATCACGTTGATTTCAAGTCGTATTCCGGGGCTGCTCGCCCGCTGAATTCGCTGATTCGGCGGCATCGGCCGTCGTCTCATCGCTGCTCACCCGAGGCGCATGCCTCGCCGCAGCGGTCCTGAGACGGACCGTGGCGGGATCGCCGAACTCGTGAAGTCATGTCGGCGTGCCCGTGAGCGAGCAGCCCAACTACCGCGGCGGCTACCGCCCGTCGCACGAACCACAAGCTACCCGGGGGCCGGGCCGTCACGAGCGGCTCGGCCCCCGACCTGTTCCGGCCATGTATCGAGAACGCCCGAGACGCAGGCGGCGAGCTCACCGAGGCTGGAACGATGCAGCTCGACCGACCCATACTCAACCGATGGACCCACACGCCGTGGGTCTCGAAGACCCCTGTCGATGACCGCACGGTCGGCGGCATCCTCGACGAGGAGGTCCAGATCGGCTTCGAGGGCGACGGACCGATGTCGTCACGCCGGCTCGTGCCGCTGTCTGCGGGAGCGCATGAGCTGCTGTTCGGCCCGCACCGCGATGCGGCGCGGCGACTGATCACCGGCACGCTGGCGACGCTCGACGGGCTCGAGGGCGCCGCGAACCTCCGCGGCATGTCGATGTCGAGCGATCAGGCATCGTTCGCGACGAACCTGCTCATGAGCAACACCGAGGCAGGCTTCTATCCCGACAGCGTCGCCGCGTCTGATCCCGTGCAGTTCGAACGCTCGATGGTGTCGCTGATCCCGAGCGTGCGCGCCGCAAAGGCACAGAACACGGGCTGGCTCGACCTCGGACCGCGCGTGAGCGCGAAGCTGCGCGGTCTCGTGGAGCACGGCGCCGAAGCGCCACGGGAGGACGCGACCGAAGTGGCACTCACGCTGCTGCACGAGCTGCAGCACTCGATCACGCCACACGACCCCAACACGGTCCGCGATTCCGACGTGTGGCTGGAGGAGGGCGTCGCCGAGACGCTCGCCTGGTGGCCCGGGCAGGCGGCTGCGCTGCGCGAGCGGATGGGACTACCGCTGCGTGCCGGCGAGACGATCGATCCGTGGAGCGTGCCTCCCGATTCCGTCGCCAGCACCGAGTACCGCAACCGGCACCGGTCGATCCAGGGCCTGCTCGGCCTGGCGGGAGTCGAACCACGCACAGACGACGGCACGATCGATCCCGGCCAGCACGATCGCGCCATGCAGCTGCTCCAGGGTGACGTGATCGATCGCGTTCCGCGCAATCTCTCGCGGGCGATCGTGCGTCACCAGCATCTCGACGAATCGCTCGAGCCCGAGCTTCGTCAACGCATCGTGGACGTGGCCGGCGATCCTGCCAGGGTCGACGAGCTGGGCGCGTGGATCGAGGTCAACCGCCGCTGACTGCGCCGCACGCCTCGACCACGACCGGCCAGTCGAGCCATGGAAGCCGTGCCGGATCGATCCAGGAACCGTCCTCGGCGTAGGCGGCGTGCTCGGTGAAGGTGCCGGGAGGACACGCCGGGTCGACGTATGTCGTTGTGAAGCTCCGAAGCTCGCGCAGCATCCCCGAGCCCGCGTCGAGGACCGCCTGGGTTCGAATGCCGGTCTGCTCGTCGATGTGGCCGATCACGATTCCCTGTCGACCGAGCGAGTCCACCCCGAGCAGCGCCTCGTCGATCCCGTGCTGCCGGCCGAGCGAGCGGACCATCGCGGCGCGCAGGTCGGTCGGGACCGCCGGATCGACGATCCAGCGGATCGTGGTGCGGAACGCCATCGTGTCGGCGGGGTCGTCGTAGCCAAGGTTGTCGATGCTGTCGCGGACCACGTCGACCAGCTCGGCGGGATCACGCGGCATCGACTGCACGAGCTCCGTCGCGTTCGCATCCAGCGTACCGTCGGCTGCGTGTTCGGGCCCCTGCACGATCGTGCGGTCGTCGTCGTTCTTGCGAAGGTCGATGCTGCCGACGATCGGATCCGCAGCCGTGGGCGATCCGGAGCCGAACAGCGACGTCGCCGTCTGGTCGAGCAGGCCACCACCGCCCGCCGTGGTGACCGCGCTGTCGCTGATGCCACCCGGGCCCACGCCACCGTCGCTCACGACCGCGACCACCGCCGCGAGCATCACCGCGAGCCCACCCGCGACCGCCGGACGAAGCAGGCCGGCCCAGCGATGTCGCGGGCGACGTCCGGCCTTCCGGGCCTCCTCGGCGAGGATCGACTGCCAGAGGCGCTCCTCGATCCGCGACTGCAGGTAGGTGGGCGGCTCTGCCTCGTCGGCCCGGAACCCACGCAGCAGCTGCAGGTCACGATCGTCCACGACGCACCTCCGTGGAAGTCGGTCCACCGCCGGTCACCGAACCGGCATCGAGCCCGTTCTGCGCAAGGTGCTCCTGCACGAGGCGCCGGGCGCGATTCAGGCGGGATCGGACGGTTCCGACCGGAATGTCGAGGGCCTCCGCGATGTCCTCGTAGGACATGTCGTTCCAGGCGAACATCAGCAGCGCCTCGCGATCGCCCGGCTTGAGCGCCTCGAGCGCGCCGGCGAGCACGCCTGTCTGCGCCTCGGCGTCGAGGCGCGCGTCGGACGCCGCGTGATCGTCGTGGCTTCGATCATCCACGCCGTGGCGCTGGAACGCGCGCAGCTGGCGAACCTCGCTGCGGGCCTGGTTGCGAAGCAGGTTGGTGGCGATCCCGAACAGCCACGGGCGGGCGTCGTCGCGTTCGAGGTCGAAGCGGTGGCGTTGGGCAAACGCCCGCGTGAACGTCTCGCTGGTCACGTCCTCGGCGAGGTCCCGGCCCACCCTGCGGGCCAGGTAGCCGAAGAGGACGCGCTGATGTCGTTCAACGAGGGGCATGAATGCTCGTGGGTCGTCGATCGACCGTGCGATCAGCTCCGCATCGGTCGGTTCTGTGTTCGGGCTGCCGTTCGGCGGTCCGTCATGTGTCGGCGGGGTCACCATGTCGTATTGGCCGTCTGCCCGTTCCGGGTTCACGCCCAACCCGGTCGAATCGAGCATCCTTGTCTCATCGATCGATCATCGCTTCGTCAATGCCGGTCGACCGACCGCAATCTGTCGCGAAACAGCACACCGGTCGTGGGTCCGGCGAGCGTCGTGCGGGCGACCGACGCACGCACGAGGAACTGCTTGCGAGGCTCGAACGGCCAACGCCACCACGCCGTGTCCGAGATCGAGGCCCCGAGACGCTCCAGCACGAGGTGCGGGTCGCATGCGTCGTGCCGGCGAAGGCGTCGCCACGTGCCGTCCGGATCTTCCAGCGCGTCGTCGAGCGAGACAGGCTGGTCCTGCCCCTTCGTCCAGCACGCCACGTCGTGCACGTGCACGGCATGCCCGCCACGAGCGAGCGACGCCTGGATGCGCTGGACCAGTGCGTTCGTGAGGTGCGGATCGTACCGGCGCATCAGCTCGTGCTGGCGTCGGCCGTGGACGCCGAGCGCGAGCAGCCCCGAGTGCAGCAGCTGCGTGTAGAGCATGTCGCCCACGACCACGTCGTAGTCGCCGCTTCCCAGCTTTCCATATGGCAGTGGCAGTGCCTCGGGAAGCCTGCTCCCGTCTCGTACCGCCCGAAGCACGACGTCGGCAGACCCACCCGTCACGTCGGTCTCCACGAAACGAATCACGCGTCGTCGACCACGCGGCACCCGTGCGACCGCCCGGCTCACCGAATCGGGATCGAAGTCGATCAGGTCGATCGACCCTGCACGGTGGACCAGCCGCAGCAACGGCACGTCGTCGCAGCTGCCGGCGCCGACCAGCGCGACGCGCGCTCCCGTGCGCGTGATCGGGTCGAGCAGCGACCACAGCGAGTCCCGAACCGCCCCCCAGCGGTCGAGCCGCAGGCCCTGATGCATCGAGTTGTTGACTGCGTTGGCGCTGCGCGCGATCGCGTCCGTGGAATGGATGTCGTTCACGTCGAACCGCCGAACGATCCCGACATCGGATCCTGGCCACCAGCCATCGCGCGAAGTCGACGTATCCGCTCCTCGAGCGGCGGATGCGTGTCGAAGAGCCCGCCGAGCCCGGAGCGCAGGCCCTCGTTGTCGCGCAGCGGCGACTCGATGTAGAGATGCGCGGTCGCCCGCGTCACGGTATGCAGCGGCGTGTGGTCCGCGGCGAGCTTCTCGAGCGCTGATGCGAGGCCGTCCGCATCACCCGCGATGTCGACCGCGCTCGCGTCGGCAAGGTACTCGCGTCGTCGCGACAGCGACAGCTGCAGGAGCGTCGCCATGAGCGGCGCCAGCACGAGCACCGCGATCCCGAGGATCACCTGGACGGGATTGCTGCCGCCGCTTCGGTTCCTGCCGCCGCCGGAGAACCACGTCATCCGGATCAGCACGTCGCACAGCAGCACGACCGATCCGACGAGCACCGTCACCAGCGACATCAGCTGCACGTCGCGGTTGCGGACGTGCGCGATCTCGTGCGCCATCACGCCCTCCAGCTCGCGCCGATCGAGCAGCGCGAGCAGCCCGGTCGTCGCGGCCACGTACGCGGTCTCGGGCGAGCGGCCCGCGGCGAAGGCGTTCGGTGCCGGGTCCTGGATGATGTACACGTCGGGCGTCCTGGCCAGCCCCGCGGCGATCGCGGCATTGTCGACGGCGTTCCACAGCTCGCGGTGCTCGCTTCGCGTGATCGGGTGTGCACCCGCGACCCGGGCCACGATCGCGCCGGAGGTGCGCCACGCGATGATCCCGTACACGATCGCGAACGCGCCGGCGATGCCGGCGATCGACGGGTCGTAGATCCCCGCGATCGCCGCGGCGAGCGCGAGCACCAGCACGCCGAAACCGAGGATCACCACGAGCGTGCGCCAGCGGTTCGCCTGTATCTGGTCGCGCACGGTCATCATGCCTGCATCCTGCCCGACGGTGCCGTTCGCGAACAACCCGCCGATCGGACGCACTTGCAGTTCTTCGTGGGCGATGTCGGGGGCTCACGTCGCGAGGCACAGCCGCCGATTCCTCGCGCGTGTCCGCACCCACGCACACGGCATCGCTCTTCGGCGGGGCGATCGGGGTACTGCAGCAGCTCGCCAACGAGCTGATGTCGCGCGTCACGGTGCAGGTCGGTCCGCTTCCCGACGTGCCGATCGGCGACGTGATCGACACGCGGCGTGGCGCTGCCCGCGACGCCGCCGACGCGGTCGAGGTGCTCCTCGATGCGCTTCGCGGCCGACACGACGTGGATCCGCAGCGCGCCCGCGCGACCCGACCGCTGCTGCTCGACACCACGGTCCAGGGCAGCTCGTCGGGAACGTCGACGCGGCTCGTCGTCGACGCGGATGCGCCCGATGCCGGCTGGGGGACCGCCGGACGCGAGTCCGCAATGGTCGCCGTGTACGTCGACGGCGTCTACCACTCGACGATCGTGGTGCTGCACGAGCGCAGCGAGCCGTACGAGGTCAACCTCGGCGAGCTGCCGGCCGGCGGTCATCGCGTCGAGCTTCGCGCGGCCACCGATGTCGCACCCACGATGCCGGTCGTGCGCAGCGCGAGCGCACGGGTCACCTCCGGCGACGAGGCACTCGTCGACCGCTACGCACCGGTGTTCGTGATGCGCGACTGCGACACGGGCGAGCGCAACTCGAGCTCGCGCAGCGACGCACCGCTGCTCATGACCCCCGCGATCACCCACCACCCCGACGGCTCGCGAACCATCGAGTACCGGGTGGTGCTCAGCAACGAGGACGGCGGCACCGCACCGCCGGACCTGCTCGCGAAGTTCGGCCGCACGATCGACGCCGAGCCGCTCTATCGCGTCACCATCGATGCCGACGGCCGCGTCACCGACGAGCAGTACCAGTCACCCGTCCATCGCTGGCTCGCGTTCGACGGCGAGCACCACGGCGCACGCCCGATCCTGCGGGTCAGCACCGCCAACAACCTCGTCAGCGCCCGCCCGGGGCTGCGCGGGGCCGAGCGCTGGAGCGACGCCGCCATCGACATCATCGCCCCGGAGACGTCGGATCACGAGGTGATGCGCGCGCATCCGTGGACCTGGCGCGTGATGGCGCTCGAGCTGCTTCGCGAGGGTCGCACCGCCGCTGCAGATGCAGTGCGCGGCGCTCGACAGATCGGCGATCCTCGCCGGTACGTGTTCCTCGGCCCGCTCGACGACGCAGCTCGGGCAGCGATCGCCGCCGCAGGTGGCCTCGTGCTCGTGCTCGCCGACGGCAGCCGCGTGCTCGCGAAGATCGCGAAGGGATTCGCCGCCGGCGACTTCCACCAGTCCGCGCTCGAGCTGCCCGACGGTGCAGCCACCGACGCGGTGCGAGGCGTGGCCGACCTCGACGTCTCCGCCGTCGTGCTCGACGCCGACCTCTCGATGCGCGTGCTCCGGCCAGCGGCGCGAGAATCCGCAGGCGTCCGCGGTGCGTACGTCCGAGCATGACCGTCTCACTCGCGCTCAAGCTCTATGCGCTCGCGTTCGGCGCATTCATCGTGATCGACCTCGTCTGGCTCGGGCTCGTGGCCAACGGGCTCTACCGGCGCGCGATGGGCCACCTCATGCGCGACACCCCGAACTGGCCCGTCGCGATCGGGTTCTACCTGCTCTTCGTGGCCGGACTGACCTACTTCGCGATCGCGCCCGCGGTCACCGACGGCGGCGTTCGCGACGCGCTCGTGGCAGGCGCGCTCTACGGCCTCTTCACCTACGCGACGTTCGACCTGACCTGCTGGGCGGTGCTCGATCGCTGGCCGGCATGGATCGTTCCGATCGACATCGCCTGGGGCACCACGCTTGGCGCATCGGTCGCGGCCGCTGCCTGGCTCGTCAACGACGCGACGGGCTAGCCGCGCCGCGACGTCGGGTGGTCGTCGCCTGACGCTCGCGCAGCTCCTGCTCGACCCGGCTCGTGACCCGCGCCGGGCGCACCTCGATCCGGTCCGGCAGCACGATCGCTGCCCGGTACTGCGCAAATGCACGCTCGTCGAGGTTGAACACCTGCACGGTACCCACCAGGAGGTCGCCGAGCTCGGCATGCAGCTGCTGCGGAAGCGCCTGCTCGCACAGCCACTCCATCGTGGGCGGCACGATCGCGCGGACGCGCAGGTGTCGCACGTGCCGGTCCTCGATCCGGTGCTGCTCGACCAGCCGCGGGCCGCGCAGGAAGAAGTTCTGCTGGAACGAGCGGATCCGCTCGCAGACGTGCTCGACCGCCTCGACCGCATCGGCGTCGTCGACCACGTACAGCTCGAGGTCGAAGTCGCACCACCCGTTCTTCACGCGCGAAAAGCCCTGCATGGCACCGTTGAGGACGACGTGCTGGTCGCCGTTGAACGAGCGGAGCGTCGTCGACCGCAGCCCGATCCGCTCGACCACGCCGCTCAGGCCGTCCATCTGGGTGGTCTTGACGAAGTCGCCCACGGCGAGCTGTCCCTCGAACAGCAGCAGCGCGCCGCTGATCATGTCGATCAGCACCCGCTGCAGCACGAACGCGATCACGATCACGATCACCGTGCCGGTCAGCGTCGCGTTCACCGGCGTGCCGATCGCCATGAACGCCGCAACGAGGATCCCGAGCATGACCACGGCGTATCGAGCCACGCTCGCCATCACCGTTGCCGCGGTGTTCATCTTCTTCGCACGTACCAGCGCGCCGTCGAGCGCGTGCGTGCGCGTCGAGGCGCGGCGCACGACCGAGTCGGTCACGCGCCGGTCGAACCAGCGAGCGACGAGCGCGGTGGCGAGCAGCACCACGGCCACGTAGAGCCAACGCGTGTTGCCGGTGCCCGGGTCGAGCCAGTCAGGGAGTCCCATGCGCGACAGGGTATCGGTCCGCGCACGTCACGCAAGTCGCGCGATTCAGAGCACGTCGTGCAGCACGAGGTCGGGATGGTCGTTGCGATAGTGGTCGAGCGCCCAGGGCGAGCCGAACGCCAGCAGCCGCACGCCGTTGGTCGACTCGAGCACGCGCATCCCGCTCGCTCGTGGCGGCGTGCACTCGTTTGCCTCGTCCCACGCGACCGAGACCTGCAGCGGCAGCGGCGACAGCCCGACCTCCACGCCGAACTCGCCCGCCATCCGATGCGTGAACACCTCGTACTGCAGGTCGCCGACCGCCGCAGCGATCGGACTCTGGATGCCGACCGCCGGATCGACGTAGATCTGCACGACTCCCTCGTCTCCGAGCTGCTGCAGCCCCTGCTGGAACTGCTTGCGGCGCTGGATGTCGCGATTCGAGACCTGTCGGAAGATGTGCGGCGCAAACGTCGTGATGTGCGGGAAGCGAACCTCGCGGCCGGCGTGCAGCGTGTCGCCGATCCGCAGGTCGCGCGAGCCCGGAAGCACGATCACGTCGCCCGGCCATGCCTCCTCGACCGTCGCGCGATCCTGGCCGAACGGCTCGACCGCGCGATTCATCACGATCGGTCGCCCGGTGCGAGACACGCTCACCTTGTCGCCGCGCTCGAACGAGCCGGAGCAGATCCGCATGAACGCAGCCACGTCGCGATGGCGCTGGTCCATGTTCGCCTGCAGCTTGAACACCTGGGCGCTGAACGCGTCCTCGAGCGGACGCGGGTCGCCGGCGGCATCCAGCCGCGGCTCGGGCGCCGGCGCGAGGTCGCGCATCGCGTCGATCAGGTGATCGACGCCGAACGAGTTGGCTGCCGAGCCGAACAGCATCGGGGTCTGGTCGCCGGCAAGAAACGACTCGCGGTCGAATCCACCAGCGGCGCCCTGCGCCAGCTCGAGGTGCTCCGACGCGTCGTCCCACTCGCTCTCCTGGAAGCCGCGGGCATCCCACGGTGCCTGCTCGCGAACGTCGTCGCGTCCGGAGTCGGCTGCGTGCACCACGCCGGCGAACGCTGCCGCGTTGCCGGCCGGCCACGTCAGCGGCACGACCTGCAGGTCGAGCTCCTGCTCGACGTGGTCGAGCATCTCCATCGCGTCCATCGCCGGGCGGTCGATCTTGTTCACGAACGTGATGATCGGCAGGCGCCGCGCGCGGCACACCTCGAAGAGGCGTCGGGTCTGCGGCTCGATGCCCTTCGCCGCGTCGAGCAGCATCACCGCGGAGTCGACGGCGCTCAGCACGCGGTACGTGTCTTCCGAGAAGTCGCCGTGGCCAGGCGTGTCGAGGAGGTTCACGACGTGGCCCTCGGTCTCGATCCGCACCGCGCTCGACGCGACCGAGATCCCGCGCTCGCGCTCCATCTCCATCCAGTCGGTGACCGTGCCGCGTCGCTGGGCATCGCCGCGCGTGTGCACGGTGCCGGCGCGACCGATCATCGCCGTGTGCGCGAGCAGCTGCTCGGTGAGCGTCGTCTTGCCGGCGTCCGGGTGGGAGATGATCGCGACGGTGCGGCGCAGCTTCGCGTGGGAACGGATCGATTCGGGGGAGGCCATCAGGCGTATTCTAGGTCTTGTTGCAATTCATGCAGCATGGTACGGTCGACCCATGGCCTCCCTTGCGCAGTACTCGGCAGCGATCCACGACGCGACCCCCGTCGACCGGCCCTCGCCGGGATTCGGAACTCGCTGGGTCGGGATCGCGATCTACCTCGCAGCAGCGGCACTGGTCGTGCTCGCCGCGATCCAGTCGGCCTGACACCGACTGCGCGCTCGGCCCGTCAGGCCTGGCGGAACCAGGTCTCGTACTGCTCGAGGTACTTGCGGTCGCCCTTGATGCGCAGCTTGCCGCGCAGGAACGCGACGGTCTTGTTCATCTCGCCGTCGGCCATCTTCTTGTAGTCCTTGGCGGACGCCATCACGGTGGCGTCGGGATCGGGGCCGTCGCCTTCCTTGACGGTGATCTTGCCGTCCTTGATCACGACGTACCACGTGCCGCCGTCGTCGCCCGACAGCTTGAACAGCAGCTTCACGTCGACGCCCTTCGCCTTGTCGGGAAGGAAGCGCTCCTCGAGCGTCGCGAACCGCTCGCGGACGCTCATCGAGCCGGCCTTGCGCGGGGCACCGGCGAAGGTGGTCGCGGAGCTGCGTGCGCTGCCGGCAGCCGGCGTCGCGGCGGCGGCCATCACGATGGCGCGGGCCTGGGCTGCGGTCGTGGAGCGCGCGGGCGCGCTCGGAGCGATCGTGGACATGTCTGGTTCCTTCCTCCCGAGCTCACGCGCATGAAGGGCGCGTGAAGCAAACTCCCGTAATCGTACCGATCGGCGTGCGCTCGTGCGTCACGCGGGTGCGGCCGCGGCCTCGAGGTCCATCAGCATCGCGCTGACGTGGCGGATCGCGGCGATCCGCTCCTCGAATCCGAGCATCATCGCGTAGGCGTCTGTCTGCACGCGGTCGATCCCGAGGTCGTCGAGGTATTCGTCTGGTGCCCACTCGCGAAGCGCGCGCCCGAGCAGGTACGCGTCGAGCCGGTCCTCCCACGGCACGACCGGCGGGTTCGCCTGCGTGCGCGCCACGTCGTCCTTCTCGACCCGCTTCGCAGCCGGTGCGATCGGCTCGCCGTTGACGTAGGGGTTCTCGCGCGAGCCCGAGAGCGGCGTGGCGGGGCGCTGGATGTCGCCACCGCGCGCGGCGGCCTCGCTCATGTCCTGCCAGGTGCCGTCCGCCGAATCCGGCTGCTCGATCGGATTGCCGTCGGCATCGG
>JAGQUL010000009.1 GCA_020438525.1 Thermoleophilia bacterium
GGCGACGACGCGCTCGCCGAGGCGCAGCGGGCACAGGGCATCCAGCCCACGGCGTCGCATGGCACGAGGAAGAAGCGCCGCAAGGGCGCGTCCGCCTCGGTCGATGCGAAGGCAGGCGCGCGGCACGTCGCTGCCGCGAAGGGCAAGCCGAAGTGGCCGGGCAGCCCGTTCCCGTGGGTCAATGCGAACGTCGTGGATGCGAAGACCGGCAAGCCGGTGCTGCCTCCGTACGTGATCAAGGAAGTGGACGGCGTCAAGGTCGCGTTCATCGGTGCGACGACGAAGGACCTCAAGAAGGTCACGGTCGCCAAGGGCATTCCGAACATCAAGGCGCTCGACCCCGTCGCCGCGATCAACTCGTACATCCCGGAGATCAAGGCCAAGGGCGTCAAGACGATCGTCGTCTTCATGCACGAAGGCGGCACGCCCGACAAGGACGACCCGAAGAAGGTGTCCGGCGCGATCGTCGAGATCGCCGAGAAGCTCGACCCCGAGGTCGATGCGATCGTGAGCGCGCACACCCACAAGGAGTACGCCACGCAGATCGCCGGCAAGCAGGTGATCCAGGCCGGCAACTACGCGAAGGCGCTCGGCGAGGTCGACCTGACGGTCGACCGACGCACCGGGCAGGTCGTCGACAGCTCGTCCCGAGTGATCCGCAACGACGAGCACGGCATCCAGCCCGACGCGAAGGTCGCCGCCATGGCGCTGCGGTTCGAGAAGGCAGTTGCCGGCAGGACCGAACGTGTGGTGACCACGCTCAAGGCACCGCTCACGCGCGAGCCCTCGCCGGCCGGCGAGACCACGCTCGGCTCGCTGATCGCCGACGCGCAGCGCGCGTACGCCAAGGCCGACGTGGCGCTCATGAACAACGGTGGCGTGCGCCAGGACCTCGCCGACACGGGACCGCTGAAGTGGGGCACCCTGTTCGGCGTGCAGCCGTTCGCGAACATCGTGACCCGCATGGAGCTCACCGGCGCGGAGCTGCGCGCCGTGCTCGAGCAGCAGTTCCCGGCCGAAGGCGAGCCCAAGGTCCTGCAGATCTCGGGCATGACCGTGCACGTCGACATGACGAAGCCGGCCGGCTCGCGGATCGCCAAGGTCGTGATGGCCGACGGCAGCGAGCTCGATCCGAAGAAGACCTACGTCGTCGCCGCCAACTCGTTCATCGCCGACGGCGGTGACGGCTTCACCGCGCTCACCAAGGGCAGGAAGAAGCAGGAGATCGGCGAGGATCTCGACGCGCTCGTGAAGTACCTCGAGTCAGGCAAGCCGGTGCCGACGAAGTACGAGGGCCGGATCGTGATCGACGCGGGCGCGCTCCCGCTCGACAAGCACTGAGGCGCTCGCCATCGGCTGGTGGCTGGATCAGGCCGGCCGCACGGCGATGCCGAAGCCGCCGTCCTTCGAGTCGAATGCCACGAGCTCCTTCGCCGTGACCTCGACCGGTCCGATCGTCGACTGCGGATCGTTCACGATGTAGGTGCCGCGCTCGGGCACGTAGCGACTGACGACGATCCAGTGCCCGTTGTCGTAGCGGCGGATGTCGTAGTAGGGAAAGCGCGCGGTGTAGGTGGTGGGAACGGCGGGGTTGCCGGCCATGATCACCGGTTCGCCTCGATCGCGCACGCGCCGCAGCATGTCGCGCACGTCGCGCAGGATCGTCCAGTCGCAGCCGGCCTTGTCGAGCACGTGCTGCAGGTGCAGGTTGTGCGTTCCCTTCCAGCGGTCGGTGCTGCCACCGGTGGCGAGCTTGCGCACGTTGACCATCAGCGCCTCGCCGCGCAGCCCGCGCTCCTCCCCCGGCACCGGGCGACCGACGAGTCGGATCGCCATGATCACCGATGCCGGCCCGCAGTTGGCGGATGCGTACGTCGACGACGCGTTGTAGACCTCATCCTCGACCTGGGTGATGTGGATCTTCGCAGGGTCGGCGAGCTCGACCGGCTTGCCGAGGAGGAACTCCCTGGTCTTGCGCGCGAACCAGCCGCCGCCTGACGACGACTGCTGCTTTCCCTGCTGCGGTGCGCTGTTGCCAGCCATGCCACCAGAATGCGGCCACCACGTGGCCTCGTCAAGGTTGGCGTTGCAGATCGTGGGCACGAGCACCCCATGACGCGAAGCACTGCACTGGTGACGGGCTCGGCCCGACGGGTGGGACGCGCGATCGCCGAGGCGCTCGTCGCCGACGGATGGGACGTGATGTTCCACGCGCGCGAGGGCGCGCGCGCACGGGAGGCGTGCGAGGAGGTCGGTGGCGCCGGCTGGGTCGGAGCCGACCTGCTGCGTGCCGAAGCGGCGGACGAGATCGCCGCTGCTGCGGCAGCGACGTTCGGCGAGCACGGCCTCGACCTGCTCGTGAACAGCGCCGCGACGTTCGAGCGCGTCGACCGATGGGACGGTGCCGGGATCGACGGCTGGCAGCGCGCCATGGCGGTCAACGCGCGGGCTCCGTACCTGCTGACGTGCGCGCTGCTGCCGATGCTGCGCACGGCGCGCGGGCTCGTCGTGAACGTGTCCGACCATGCGGCCCAGGAGCACTGGCCGGCATACCCGGTGCACTCGGCGTCGAAGGCGGCGCTCGAGTCGCTGACGTTGTCGGGTGCCGCAGCGCTCGCACCCGACGGCGTTCGGATGGTGGCGATCTCCCCCGGCACGATCCTGCCGCCGGACGAGTGGGACGAGGACCGGGTGGCGCGTGAGCGGGCGGCCCGCCGGGTGGGGAGCCCGGACGTGCTGGTCGATGCCATCCGCGAGCTCGCGGGCGACCCGCTCCGCTCCGGCGAGATCGTGGTCCTGCCGGGCTGACCTCGTGCAGGTGTGGAGTCCGACGCGCAGGGCATCGTTTGCAGCATGACTGCTGCCGCCGACCCCGCATCCAGCCTCATCAAAGTCCACAACCACGGTCACGTGCACCTCGAGGACTCGATGGGCTCCGACCTGCACATCGTGAACAACGCGCGCGTGTCGTTCGACCAGGAGTCCGAGGAGTTCACCGCCAAGGAGCGCGGCCTGCTCAACTTCCTGATGCGCGAGCGCCATGGCAGCCCGTGGGAATCGGTTGTCTTCCGGTTCGACGTGAAAGCGCCGATCTTCGTGGTGCGTGAGTGGCAGCGACACCGGGTCGGCTGCCTGACGGCAGACACGGAGGTGACGTTCGTCGATACGAACGGCAGTGCGTCGAAGTCTCGTCGAAAGACGATGGGTGAGCTGCATCGCATGTGGACCGAAGGCGAGACGAACGGGTTGGCCACGAGCGCCGACGTCGTCGAGCAGATCCGGGACCTGGATCGCACGAACCTGTCAGATCGCGAAATCGCTCGGCGTATCGGCGTCTCGCACACGACGGTGTCGAAGGTTCGCCGCGGCGAGATACGGTCCACTCGCGACTCGAGGTGGCGAGTGCGTGGCATGCGGCTTCGGGTGTTGAACGAAGACACGAACGAATTCACGGTCGGCCACATCTGCGACGTGATCGACTCCGGCATGAAGCAGGTATTCCGCGTCGTGACCGAGAGCGGGCGGAGCATCGAGATGACGGCCGAGCATCGCGTCTACACCGATGTCGGGTGGCAGCGCCTCGGGGACCTGGCACGGATCGACGGCACGTCCGTGGACCTCCCCGAAGATGCCTACATCATGGCGAACGGCGTGGTTGCCCATCAGGATCGGGAATGGCTCGAACGCCAGCGAGCGCAAGGCGCGTCGGTGCAGGAGATGGCCGACTCGGCGGGAGTCAGCTATCACACGATCCGGAAGTGGCTCCGCATTCACGAGTTGCAGTTCTCGTCAGGGGAACGGGACTTCGCACAGGGGCATACTCCGTGGAACGCCGGTGTCACCGGCTACACGCATCGACCGCACCGCATCTCGGCGGAGGGGCGCGCACGGTTGCGCGCATCCCGCTCGGGTGAGCGAAGCAACTTCTGGCGTGGCGGCACATCGTCCGAGCGGGCTCGCATCGGCGCATGGACGAGTGAGCACGCGCCACAGGTCCACGCTCGATACGACTACACCTGCCAGGGCTGCGGGCAGCGGGGCGGGACACTCCACGCTCATCACGTGTTGCCGGTCTGGCTCGAGCCGTCGCGCGCACGAGACATCGACAACCTGATGTCGGTGTGCGAACGGTGCCACCGCGAGATTCACCAGTCAGCGGAAGAAGAGCTTGCGTTCGCACAGGCGGTCGCCGATATCGAGATCCCACCGCTCGTCGGGCGCCCTCCGGCGCGTGGCCGACGTCTCGTTGCACACGCGGACCGCGTCGTGTCCGTCACCTATGTAGGCGTCAAGCAGACGTACGACCTCTCGGTCGATGGTCCGTGGCACAACTTCGTGGCGAACGGACTCGTCGTCCACAACTCATTCAACGAGCAGTCGGCACGCTATTCACAGGTGCCCGACCACTACTACGTGCCTGCACGCGACCACCTGCGCCAGCAAGTCGGCAAGCCCGGCTCGTACTCGTTCGAGCCGATCGAGGACGATGCCGTGGCCGGCTCGTCGATCGAGCTCATCGAGAGCACCCAGCGCGCGGCGTTCGAGGCCTACCACCAGATGCTCGAGCAGGGCCTCGCCAAGGAACTCGCGCGCACCGTGCTGCCGGTCGGCATGTTCAGCCGCATGAAGTGGACCGTCAACCTGCGCGCGCTCTTCAACTTCCTGTCGCTGCGCAACGACGAGCACGCCCAACGCGAGATCCGCGACTACGCGGTGGCCGTGGAGCAGCTTGCCAGGCAGGTCGTGCCCGTCGCATTCGAGGTCTTCGAGGAGAACGGGCGCGTCTGCCCGTGAGCCGCGATGACTGCCCGCCGACTCGACGACGGATACGAGCTCGACGACGATCCAGTGCGCGTGAACGTCGACGTCGTCCACGACTACCTGTCCGGTGAGTCGTACTGGGCTCGCGGCCGCAGTCGAGCGGTGACCGACCAGCTCGTCGGATCGGCGACCCGCGTGGTCGGCCTGTACGCGGCCGACGGTGCGTTGGTCGGATTCGCACGCGCCGTCAGCGACCACCACTCCTTCGCGTACCTCGCGGACGTGTTCGTGCTCGAGCCGCACCGCGGGCGCGGACTCGGCGTCGAGCTCGTTCGCGAGATGGTCGAGGGAGCTTCGTTCTCGTGGGTTCGATGGATGCTCGGCACGCTCGATGCGCACGACGTATACCGCAAGGTCGGGTTCGGCGAGCCGTCGGATCGGATCATGGAGCGCCGTCGTCGGGATCCGTCGACCGGGAGGCTGCAGGAGATGGAGCAGTCGGGGTAATCGGTCATCAGGGGCGACTGCACCGTGACGGGTCCGTGCCTCGATACGATCCACCCATGCGAATCGGCAGACTGGACATCGAGGTGCGGCGAAAGGGGCGACGTCGAGTCGTTCGAGCCGACCTGACCGTCCCGACGCGGCAGGCGCCGATTCGCGTGCGTGGATCACTCCTGCATGCCGTCGAGACCGCGACGAGCCTGACGCGCCGCGACCATCGATCGTGGGCCGTCCTGCAGGCCGAGCGCGGCGTGTACGAGCTCGTGCCGCTGACGCTCATGGGCTCGGACGAGCTGCCGGAGACCGACGCGCTCGGTGCGCTCACGCGGGCGCCCGGAGTCGCGCAGGTCTCGGTCACGCGCCTGACGGGACGACTCGTCGCCATCGCCGGCGAATCCAGCTCGCACGTGTTCACCGGCGAGGTCGTCTCGCTCTCCGACCCGGCCTGATCGACAGGCGCTCGGGGCGACCGGTCCCTCAGGAATCCCTCCCGGCGCGCATCCGAATGCGGCAGTTCCGGGTAGGCACCGTTCGTGAGCTCCTTCGACACCTGGCCACCCATCCGCATCGCCGGCACCGGATCGCACCTTCCCGACCGCGTCGTGACGAACGCCGACCTGGTCGCGGGAGGGCTCGACACGACCGACGAGTGGATCGTCGACCACACCGGCATCCGCGAGCGGCGCTGGGTCGGCGACGACGTGACCACCGCCCAGCTGGCTGCCGAGGCCGCGCGACGCGCGCTTGCATCGGCGGATGCGTTCGCCGACGACGTCGACCTGCTCGTGCTGGCGACCTCCACGCCCGACTGGCAGCAGCCGGCGACCGCAAGCGCCGTGCACGAGCTGCTCGGGCTGCGACCCGACGCCGGCGTGTTCGACCTCAACGCGGTCTGCTCGGGATTCGTGTACGGGCTGCACGCGGGCGCATCGATGCTCGCCGCCGGCGAGTCGTGGACGACCGTCCTGGTCGTCGGCGCGGAGCGCTACTCGTCGATCACGGACCCCGACGACCGATCGACGCGCATCTTCTTCGGCGACGGCGCAGGTGCAGTGGTCCTGCGCAAGGAGCTGGAGATCGCTGATCTGGCGGTGATGGCGGCGGCCGAGGCCGGGGTCGAGCTTGGGTCGGACGCGCTGAGCGAGCTGGACGGGGGAGCGCTCGACGACGAGACCGCCGGCATCCGCAGCATCGCCTACTCGGTCGACCATGGCGGCAAGGACGCGCTGCTGACCCCGCACGGCGCGCCGTTCGGCATGGACGGGCCGGCAGTGCGTGCGTATGCCGTTCCGGCCATGGTCGACGCGGTGCGTCGTGCGTGTCGCGACGCGCACGTGGCGGTGTCTGACCTCGCGCTGCTGGTGCCGCACCAGTCGAACCGACGGATCCTCGAGGCGGCGATCGACGAGCTGGGTCTGCCCGAGGGTCGGCTGGCGACGACGGTCGAGCGCTTCGGCAACACCGCGGCAGCGTCGATCCCGGTGACGCTCGACGACGCATGCCGCTCGGGACGGCTGCGCGACGGCGACCTGCTCTGCCTGGTCGGGTACGGTGGCGGGCTGCAGAGCGCCGCGTGCGTGGTCCGCTGGGCGGACTGACCGAGCATCGAGGTCAGTGCGTCCGGGCGTATGCGCCGGCAGCGTCCTCGCTGCGATCCTGGCTGCGCAGCACGCTGATCGCGTGGCCGACCTCGTGCTGCACCACCTCCGCGAGCGACTCGACGCCGCGGCCGTGGATGCGGCTTGCGACCCGGATCGTCGTCGGGGCCCATCGGCCGTCTGCATCCCGCACGATCGAGGTCGCACCGAGCATGCCGTCCTCGAGCGCCGTGGCAGGGACGAGCTCGACGCGCAGGCCGTGCCGGGCGAGCAGTGCACGATCCGCCGCGGGCAGCTTCGACACCGCTACCCGGGCCGTGGTCAGCTGGCTCGCGGACACGCGCTGCGTGCCCGTCGAACGGGCGACGACGAGCGCTGTTGCGCGGTGATGGCGGCGGACCTGCATCGCCTGCTTGTCCCCGCGCGGTACGTAGGCAGCACGGGCCTCGAACGATGCTGGCCGCCTGCGGCGCGTGGGGTGGCCGCACAGGAGTAGGATCGAGCACGTTCCCGCGTGCGCCTGCACGAAGGACCTGCCTTCGTGAACTCGGACGCGCGCAACTCCCAAGGAAAAGACATGACCACCATGCAGCAGCTCTGGGGCGGCGAGACCGACAAGGCGATCAAGAACTTTCCGGTGAGCGGCGAGCGCGTCCCCACGCGCGTCGTGCACTGGCTCGCGCGGATCAAGGGCGACGCCGCCCGAGTGAACGCCGAGCTCGGCCTGCTCGATTCGGGCGTGGCGGATCGCATCGCGGCCGCGGCCGACGAGGTCGCCGACGGACGCCACGACGACCAGTTCCCGATCGACGTGTACCAGACCGGATCGGGCACCTCCACGAACATGAACGTGAACGAGGTGCTGACGAGCATCGCCGGCGAGGGCGTCCATGCCAACGACCACGTGAACATGGGGCAGTCGTCGAACGACACGTTCCCGAGCGCGGTTCACCTGGCAGCGCTCGACGCGGCGACGAACGACCTGCTTCCGGCGCTCACGACGCTCGAGGCTTCGCTGAGCGCGAAGGCCGACGAGTTCAAGGACATCGTCAAGAGCGGTCGCACGCACCTGATGGACGCCGTGCCCGTGACGCTGGGCCAGGAGTTCGCCGGGTACGCGGCGCAGGTTCGCCTCGGCCGTGAGCGCGTCGCAGCGACGCTCGAGCACGTCGGCCAGATCCCGCTCGGCGGCACGGCTACCGGCACCGGCCTGAACACGCACCACGAGTTCGCCGCGAAGGTCCGCGCACGACTGTCGGAGCGCAGCGGCCTGACGATCTCGGCGCCGCTCGACGCGTTCGAGGCACAGGCGTCGCGCGACGCGCTCGTGGAGCTCTCGGGCGCGCTCAAGGTGCTTGCCGTGAGCTTCATCAAGATGAGCAACGACATCCGCCTGATGGGCAGCGGCCCGCGCGCCGGGCTCGCGGAGATCGAGCTGCCGAGCCTGCAGAAGGGCTCGTCGATCATGCCCGGCAAGGTGAACCCCGTGATGGTCGAGATGCTCCAGCAGGTGAGCGCGCAGGTGATCGGCAACGACACCGCGATCACCCATGGCGGCATCCAGGGCGCGTTCGAGCTGAACGTGGCGATCCCGCTGCTGGCCCGCAACCTGCTGCAGAGCCTCGAGTACATGACGAACGCATCGCGGCTGTTCGCGGTCAACTGCGTGGACGGGCTCATCCCCAACCGGGAGCGCTGCGAGCAGTACGCGGAGGGAAGCCTGTCGGTCGCGACCGCGCTCAACCCGTTCATCGGCTACGACAAGGCATCGCAGATCGTGACGGAGGCGCACGCATCGGGCCGCACGCTGCGCGAGGTCGCACGCGAGCTCGGCGTCGAGGAGAAGGTCCTCGACGAGGCGCTCGACATGCACGCGATGACCACGAACCAGCCCTGAGAGCGATGCGGTATCGAGCTCGACACGATCGTGCCGCCGCCGGGCGCGCCGTACGGGCCTCGGCCCTGGCGCTCCTGGTGGCGGCACCGTTCGTGCTGGGCGGATGCCACGACGAGCAGCGACTTCGCGAGCGCCTCGAGGGGCCGACCGCCCGCCTGCCCGTCGAACCGGACCAGCCGGAGACCCCGCCTGCACCGGCACTGCTCGACACGGTCCGACCGTGGCAGCAGCCGAAGCTCTATGCGGGCGACGCGACCGATGCCTGGGGGCTGGTGACCGTCCCCGCGGTCGATGACATGGACCTGACGTATCGCGTGCCGCAGACCTGGGAGATCCGCACCAAGGGCCGCGCACGCAACCTCGGTCAGGACATCGAGGCGTACGCTCGGCTCACCAACCTCGAGGACTCGGACATCTCGCTCGCGACGTATGCGGCACAGCTGGCCGAGGGCAATCCGATCTTCCAGTACACCACGAGCGATGGCCACATCGTCTACGTGACCCGCCGCGAGGTCGCGCTTGCTCCGAGCGATCCGGAGGCACCGCGCGAGGTGTTCCACACCGCGGCGCTGAGCATCGACGGGCACATCGCGAAGATCGACGTGCGCTACGACTCGGAGCTCAACTGGCGCTTCGACACGCTGGCGGACGCGATCACCGGCACCCTGCAGGTCCGGCCGCACGCCGCATAGCTCAGCGATGCACGGCGTGGCGCTTGATGCGCTTCTTGTGCCGCTTCTTCTTGGACGGCTGCTCGAGCTCCATGATCATCTGCCGGCGGCTCGTCTCGATCCGCTGCGCCAGGTTCCCGCCGTTGTTGTAGTACGGGCCCACCACGTTGCCGAGGGTTCGCGGGTACGGAACGTAGCGGTTCGGGAAGATCCGTCGCAGTCGTGCCTGCGTCCAGGACTCGCCATGGCGATCGCGATACATCTGGACGAGGTTCGCGTCCTCGGTGCCTTCGCGCATGCCCTCGAGGCGCAGGCTGCTCACGGGCACCGCGCCCTCGGTGTTGCGCAGCGTCTCGCTGTTCAGGCCGAGCTCGGGGACGTAGCCCGGGTAGATGAACGTGCCCCACCCGGCGCCGTAGCCGTAGACCGAGTGCTTGAAGTACACGGCCTGCTCGTACGGGTTGCCCTTGCGGCGCAGGTTCGAGCCGGGGTGGTTCTGCGCGGTAGTGCTCCAGCCGAGCATCAGGTTCGACACGTACAGGCCGGTGTGGCCGTCACGCGCGAGCATCAGCGTCTCCACCACCGGGTCGGTGCCCGGCGCGTCGATCGACAGCTGTGGGAGCGTCTTGGAGGCGGTGAAGAAGTTGTACGCCCACGTCTCCCGGCCCGGCTTCATCTTGCGGATCATCGCCAGGCGGTTCGCGTAGTCACGCGAGCGGTCGACCTTGTAGGGCTTGAGGATGCCCGGCGTGGTGCGACCGAACAGGCGGCTGAAGTGCGGCATCCAGATGTCGACGTCGTCGAGGCCTCGTCCGTCCCACATCTTGCGGTTGTCGAAGGTGTCTCCTGACAGGTTGGTGCAGCGCTTGCCGCCCTTGTATGGGCGACAGATCCTCTTGCCGCGACCGTCGCGCGGCCAGCCTGCCAGCACGACTTTCGCCTTGGAGCCCACGGCGCGGTGCAGGGCGACGTTCGCCGCCGGCACCTGCGTGGTCATGGTCCGTCGCTGGGCGGCGGACGCGTCGCCCGGCTCGTCGAACGGGTTCTTCACGTAGGTCGCGCCGCGGCTCCAGAGTCCGTTGGTGCTCCACGCACCCGCCACCTTGCGCCACCAGCCGGTGGCGCTCGGGCTCAGGTAGTCGTCCTGCTTGACGCTCTTGGTCCTGAGCTTGTCGAGCAGCGGCGAGTACGGCTGGGTCGCGCCGTCGGGCTTGCAGCCGTAGGTCTCGTGCGGCATGAATCGGACCGGGAACTGTGCCGACGACGGGTCGATGTCGCGCGACTTGCCGAAGTAGCGGTTCTTGAGCTGGCTCAGGTACGACTGCGAGGCGAGGCCCTTGTCCTGATACTTGCAGCTGTATGCGCCGGTGTTGGCGGGGTTGCCGAACGGGAACTCGAGCGGCGTGATGTCGCGGGAGTCGAGGAACGACATCAGGCCGGTGACCTGTGCCATTCGATCGGCCCAGAGGGTCGTTCCGGTCGGTCGGTTGCGCATGTCCGGGTGCTGAAGCCAGTAGGCCTCGCCCTCGACGCCCATCACGGTCTTGAAGGATCGGGCGTCACCGGGCTGTCGGAGCGTGGTGGGTCGCACGTCGAGCGAGAACGTCTGGCGGGCCTGCACGACCTCGTCCTGGCCGCCCTCGGTGCCGGTGAACAGCTCCAGGCTGCCGGTGTACGTTGCGGGATTGGCGTCGGTGCGGATGCGTGCGAGCGCGATCACGCCGCCCCACTGTCCGCCGCCGATCGAGAGGCGCCCCGCGGTGCTTGCGTCGTTGAACGGCGGCAGCGGGTCGGCGTACATGCCGCCGCTGGTGCCCATTCCGGTCGAGCCCTGCGGCAGGTTCACGAACCCGACGCGCATCAGCTCGAACGTGATGGCACCCGTGCGGGCGGCCTCGGCGAGCGTGCCGTCGGGAACGATGCGCGCTGCCAGCGGTCCGACTCCCGTGGTGTTCTGCACGGCGAGCTGGAATCCCTCGCGCTCGCCGCGCATGGCGACCATCTGCTCGGGAAGCGCGCCGGAGGTCAGTGCCTCGCGATCAGGTCCCGACTGCGAGAAGCGCTCGGTCAGGAAGAGGGTTCGGGTGGGCAGCATCGATGCTGCGTCCACGGCCGGAGCAGTGGCGGGAGCCACCATCGACATTGCAACCACAGCCGCGGTCACGACCGCCAGCACTGCAGCCATGACTACTGCGCGTCCACGCACCTGCACCACGAAGAAACTCCTTGAAGGTTCCGCACTCGTCCCGATCCCGGGCACCATAACCTCTATCGGCCGTGAGTTGCAGGCCTTGAATCGGAACGAGGACCGTTCGAACGGGCATCAGGTCGAGAGTCGGCGGATCATCGTACGCCTGCGCGTCTCCAGTCGCTGAGCGAGGCGTTCTCGGGACCAGTACGGCATCACCACGTTGCCGAGGGTTCGCGGCAGCGTTCGATAGCGCCCGGGAAAGATCGATCGCAGCTGGGCGTTGGTCGCCGAAGCGCCGAATCGTGCACGGTACATCGCGACGAGATCAGCGTCCTCCTGGCCGTCGCGCATGCCTTCCATCCGCAGACTGGTCACCGGTCGCACGTCGGTGCCCGTGCGGGCGCGCTCGCCGAAGAGACCGAGCTGCGGGCGATATCCGGGGTAGACGAGCGTGCCCCACCCGGCAGCGAACCCGAATCGCGCGTGCTGGAAGTAGGTGGCACCGTCCCAGGGGTTGCCCTTGCGGCGCAGGCCGTTCGGCAGGCGACGCGTCACCGATCCCCAGCCGAGCATGGAGTTGGAGACGTAGAGGCCCGTGTGGCCGTCGCGCGCGAGCAGCCAGTACTGGATGCGGGCGTCGGTTCCGGGCGCGTCGATCGACAGCTGCGGCATCGTTCGCGTCGCCGTGAAGAAGTTGTATGCCCAGGTCTCGCGGGAGCTGCGCGCCTTCCGGATCGCCGCAAGCCGGTTCGAGTACTCGCGGGCGCGCCGGCCGGCGACGCGGTACGGGCGCAGCGACCCCGGTGTCGTGCGGCCGAATAGGCGGCTGAACGGTGCGATCCATACGTCCACGTCATCCAGTCCGCGTCCGTCCCAGAGCCGGCGATTCGAGTGGGCGTCGCCGCTCAGGGTGCTGCAGCGCCGGCCGCCGCCCCGGACGGTCCGGCAGATCCGATGCGAGCGCGAGTCGCGCGGCCACGACGTGATCGCGACCTTCGCCTTGCCACGGACCGCCCGGTGCAGGAGCACGTTCGCGAGCGGGACCTGGGTGCTCATCGTGCGGCGCTGCGCCGCCGTGGTGTCGGAGGGCTCGTCGAACGGGTTGAAGACGTATGTGGCCGCACCGAACCATCCTGAGCTTCGCCAGGTGGCCGCAACTCGTTCCACGAACCGGCGGAAGCTCGGCGCGAGCAGGTCGTCCTGCTTGACCGCCCGCGTTCGACGCGGGTCGCGGGTACCCGTGAACTCGTCGCCGGACCGGTCCTGGTTGCACCCGCTCGTGGTGCTCGGAAGCACGCGCGTGCGGAACTGATGCACCTGCGCGTCGATGCTGCGGCGGGGCTGCAGGTATCGATATGCGAGCTGGTCGCGGAAGCGGTATGGCGGTGGGCTGCCGGGCGAGTCGAAGCTGCAGGTGTACAGGCCGCTTGCAGCTGGCTCGGCGAACGGCATGTTGCGAGGCGTGACCCCGCGCGAGTCGAGGAACGACAGCAGCCCCGCGAGCTGCGCCATCCGATCGGCGTGGACCGGATACCCCTCGGCTGGACCACGTCGAAGCGCCGGATGCTGCAGCCAGTATGCGTCGCCTTCGACGCCCATCACCGTGGTGAACGCGCCTCGTGATCCGGGCCGAAGCAGCGTTCGGCCACGCACGTCGAGCGAGAACCGCTGGCGCGCGCGCACGATCTCCGAGCTGCCGCTGCCCGAGTACAGCTCGAGCGTCCCGGCATGGCGCGCCGCGACCGCGTCGGTTCGTACCGCCATCAGGACCACCACGCCACCCCACCGGCCCGGCGCCACCTGCAGCGTGCCCGCGCTGCCGACACCGAACGGCGGCAGCGGATCTGCGTACTCGCCGGCGCCGGTGTGCATGTCTGTCGATCCACGCTCCAGATGGACGGTCGCGACACGAAGCAGCTCCCAGTCGACGTGGCCACGGGAACGTTCCGAGGCGAGCGATGCATCCGCGACGATCCGGGCGCGCAGCTGCAGCGGAGCGGCAGTGTCGTTGCGCACGGCAAACTGGAATCCCTCGCGCTCACCACGAAGCGCGAGCAGGTTCTCGGGACGCTCCCCGGAGGCGAGGGGGCCACGCATGGTGGTCGGCGTGAAGCGTTCGGTGAGGAACAGGGTGCGGTGCTGCGGCAGCAGCGCGTCGGTGGCGGCAAGCGTGGTCGATCCGGTGGCGGCGAGCGTGATCGCGGCGATGCAGCACATGGCGAGTAGCGCGGGACGAAGCATGGAGTCTGCTTCGCCCGTCGGGCGCGCCGAGTTTGTCAGCCGCGTTGACGGTCAGGAGCTATCGGCAGCTCGCGACGGTTCGTCGTCACGCAGTCGATCGAGCGGTCTGGCAGTCAGACGATCTCGACCATGCGCCGGATCGCGAGCTCGGCACGTCGTGCCACGTCCGCGTCGACCTCGATCACGTGCTGGTCCTCGCGGAGCGCGCGCTCGAGCTTCTCGAGCGTGATCTCCTTCATGTACCGGCAGATCGCGCGTTCGCTCACGGTGTTGAACGCCTTCTCGGGCGACTGCTGGCGCATGCGGTGGATGATGCCGCTCTCGGTTGCCACGACGAACTCCTGCGCCGGGCTCTCCTCGACGCGCCGCAGCATCGCTTCCGTTCCCAGCACGTGGACGCGGTCGCCGGGCAGCTCGCCCGTCGACACGTGGTACATGCAGCTCGACGCACATCCGCATTCGGGGTGGACGAGCAGCTCGCTCTGCGGGCTCGCCTCGAGACGGGCGTTGACGTCGTCGGGGCGGATGCCGGCGTGCACGTGGCACTCGCCGAGCCAGACCTGCATCTTGCGACCGGTGATGCTCTCGAGGTAGGTGCCGAGGAACATGTCGGGGCAGAACAGGATCGTCCTGTCCTCGGGGATGGCGTCGATCACGGCCCGGGCGTTGCCGCTCGTGCAGCAGTAGTCGCTCTCGGCCTTCACCTCGGCGGTGGTGTT
>JAGQUL010000326.1 GCA_020438525.1 Thermoleophilia bacterium
GGGATTCCGCTGTCGTGGGGCGTGCTTGCGCCGCTTCGCCCGGCGGACGTGGCGGATGCGTTCGGCGCGTCGATGGCGATGCTCGTGCTCGTGGTGCTGGTGCACCTGCACGGCCGCCAGCTCGTGCACGCGCAGCCGTGGGTGCTCGGCGCGCTCGTCGCGAGCGGCGCGTTGACGACGTACCTCGCCGTGGATGTCGCGAGCTACCCGGTGGTCGCCAATGCAGGTCGCGTGCTTGCAGCTGCAGCGCTCGGTGCGCTGCTCGCCAGCTTCGTCGAGCGCGCGTCGTGGATCGTGATCCTCGCGGTGCTCGCTGCGGGCGTCGACGTGTGGAGCGTATACGCCGACGCAGGAGTCACGAACCGGGTGCTCGACGCGGCGCAGACGGGCGGCGGCAGCCGCGTGGTCGACCTGCTGCTCTTCACCGGACCGATCGTCGACGGCACGCCGCTGTTTGTGATCGGCGTGACCGACCTGGTCTTCCTCGCGCTGTTCCTGAGCTGGTCCCACGACTGGCGGCTCGACATGCGGGTAGCGGGTGGTGCGCTGCTCGCCGCGTGCTGGGCGGCGCTCGTGGTGGGTGAGGTCCGCGCCGAGGTGGTGCCGATGCTGCCGTTCCTGGCCGGTGCGATCGTGTTGGTCGTCGTCGTCCGCTCCCTGCTCCTGCGGGGCCGCGTGCGCCGCTGGGACGCGCCGTCCGGCGATTCGTGACTCGCGCACGTGCGAGCGCGTGCGTGCGTGGGTAGTCTCCGTGTCATGACGAACGAGACCGCATCACATGCCCAGGACCGCGCAACCAACCTCGGCGTGAACGTCACGCCAGAGGGCGACTTCGCGCAGTGGTACCAGGACGTCGTGGCCAAGGCGCAGCTGGCCGAGAACGGGCCGGTGCGCGGCACGATGGTCGTGCGCCCGTACGCGTGGCGGATCTGGGAGCTGATGCAGCGCTCGCTCGACGACATGTTCAAGGAGACCGGGCACGAGAACGCCTACTTCCCGGTCCTGATCCCCAAGAGCTACATCACGCGTGAGGCGGAGCACGTCGAGGGCTTCGCGCCCGAGCTGTGGGAGGTCACGCGCGGCGGCAACAAGGAGCTCGAGGAGCCGGCGGTCGTGCGCCCCACGAGCGAGACGATCATCGGCGAGATGATGAGCAAGTGGATCCAGTCGCACCGCGACCTGCCGCTGCTGCTCAACCAGTGGGCGAACGTGATGCGCTGGGAGCGCCGCCCGCGCCTGTTCCTGCGCACGAGCGAGTTCAACTGGCAGGAGGGTCACACCGCCCACGTCGACGAGCAGGACGCGATGGAGGAGACGCTCCGCATGCTCGACGTGTACGAGACCTTCGCGGTGCGCGACATGGCGCTGCCCGTGGTGAAGGGCGAGAAGACCCCGGGCGAGCGCTTCCCGGGCGCGGTCAACACGTACACGATCGAAGGCATGATGCGCGACGGCAAGGCGCTGCAGAGCGGCACCTCGCACTACCTCGGCACCAACTTCGCCGAGGCGTTCGACATCCAGTACTCGAACGCGGCGAACGAGAAGGTCTACTGCCACACGACCAGCTGGGGCGTCTCGACCCGCCTGATCGGTGCGCTGATCATGGCGCACGGCGACGAGAAGGGCCTGGTCGTTCCGCCGCGCCTCGCGCCGCACCAGGTCGTGATCATCCCGATGCGCTTCGACAAGGAGCCGCGCGTGCTCGAGGAGGCCGAGCGCATCGCGAAGGAGCTTCGCGTCGCGGGCGTGCGCGTGCACGTGGACAAGCGTGACCAGCGACCCGGCTTCAAGCACAACGACTGGGAGCTCAAGGGCGTGCCGCTGCGCATGGAGCTCGGCCCGCGAGACCTCGACGAGGGCAACGTGGTGATCGGCCAGCGCCTCGGCGCCGAGGGCAAGGAGACGGTCGCGATCGACTCCCTCGTCGCCGACATCCCGGCGCGTCTGGACCGGTACCACGACTTCCTGCTGCAGCGCGCAACGGAGTTCCGCGACGCCAACACGAAGCAGGTCGACACCTGGGACGAGTTCGTCGAGCAGGTCAAGACCGGCTGGGCGAGCGTGCTGTACGACGGCACGGAGGAGACCGAGGCGAAGATCAAGGAAGCCACGGCCGCCACGCCGCGCTGCATCCCCTCCGACTACCCGGCCGAGACCGGCGCCTGCTTCGTCACCGGCAACCCGAGCGCGTTCGGCAAGCGCGTGATCTTCGGTCGCTCCTACTAGGGTTCCAGCGAGGATGGTCGACGACGACAGCCAGCGACTCGAGCTCGGCCTGTCGTCGCTCGTGGTGGCGACCGATCTCGACACGCTGCCGAGCTCTGCGGTGGTGATCGATCGCGGCAGGTACGTGGTCGTGCGCTCGCCGTCCAACCCCGCGCACTACTGGGGGAACTTCCTGCTCTATCGAACGCCGCCTGCGCCGGGCGATCGTGAGCAGTGGGAGGCCGACTACGAGCGCGAGTTCGGTGCCGAGCGCGAGTCGATGCACGTCGCGTTCACGTGGGATGTCGCGAACGGGGAGCGCGGTGCGGCCGACGAGTTCGCCGAGGCGGGCTACGACGTGGACGGCGAGGTCGGGCTGATCGCGACCCCCGACGAGCTGGTCGCGCATCCCCGCGCGAACGGCGACGTGGAGATCGTGCAGCTCGACCCCGATGGCGACGACCACCTGTGGCGCGAGGTGGTGGAGCTGCAGGTCGCCAACCGCGAACCCGGTCACGAGGAGTCGTTTCACCGGAGGTTCGTGCAACGTCGCCTCGAGGATCGCAAGGATCGGTTCCGGGCAGGCGATGGAGCATGGTTCATCGCGCGCACGCGCGCGGGCGCGCGCGACGAACCTGTTGCCGCGGCGAGCTGCGGCGTGATCGTCACGGGCGGACGCGCGCGCTTCCAGGCGGTCGACACGCTCGAGCAGTTCCGACGGCTGGGCATCGCCACGCGGCTCGTCCATGATGCGGGGCGTGCTGCGATCGAGCAGTTCGGCGCCGACCATCTCGTGATCGTCGCCGAGGCCGACTACCACGCGCTGCCGCTCTACAAGTCGCTCGGCTTCGTCGAGCGCGAGCGCACGTGGGGCG
>JAGQUL010000010.1 GCA_020438525.1 Thermoleophilia bacterium
GCGCGGGTTACGTACATACGTCTCGCGCGCGGCGCCCGGGAGCGGTCGGGAATCGCGCGGCGGTCGGCGGAGATCGCGCGTCGGTCGGCGTGGCGCGGGCGTGGAGCGGGCGTGGCGTGGGCGTGGAGCGCGCATGCATGCATAGAACTTGGGCACGCGGGCACATTCGCAGGTAGCCCATCGCTACCTGCACCATCTCCCGGGGGATCCGCATGAGCCCAGACGCCGCATCGACCCGAACGCGAACATCTGGTTCGACCCGAACGCGAACATCCGGTGCCTCCCGCGCGAGCGGGCGACGCGTGGTGCGCGTGCACGCGACCGAGCGCAGCACGGACCAGGAGATGTTCGCGCCCTACGCCGAGACGATGGCGATGCTCGTGGCGCTCGTTGCGCTCGTGGCGGCCGCGTGGGTGGTCTCGGCACCGGGCGATGCAGCCGACCTGCCACCAGCGGATTCGGCGGTCGGAGCCGGCACGGCACCCGTCGTCTACTCGGTCAATCGCACGCCCGATTCGACCAGCGACGTGCTCTGGGCCGATCCGTTCGACGCGCCCGTGGCCACCGCGGTCACCGTGGTCTTCCCCACCGAGCCCGCGGACGCCGAGCCCGCCGGCCCGCCGCTCGCCTGAGCGCATCCCGACCGAGTTTCGCATGACACGGTCGGATTCCGACCACCACGTGCGAATCCTGCCCGGCGAACGCACCGCCGCGACTGCCCCTTGCCAGATCACGTGATCCGTCGTACAACGGAGCCGTGGGACCACGAGTCCGCGCCTCCCCTGGCACCGAGCGGACGCCCCCCACCAACCCCCGAAAGGCCCCTACTCCCCATGTTCTCCACCGACGGCATTCTGGGTCGCGACCACGCGATCGTCGTTGCGGCGCTCGACGGCCTGGCCATGCGCCAGCAGCTGCATGCGCAGAACCTGGCGAACATCGACACCAAGGGCTATCGCGCCAAGACCGTCGACTTCGAGCGGGTGCTCGGCGCGGCGATGGGCGGCGAGGATCCGGGCGTTCGCTTCCACGACCCCTTCGGCGCCGGCTCGGCGTTCCACTCGGGCGTGTCGGCAGCGAAGGAAGGCGGATCGCTCTCCAGCGCGTTCGCCGCGCAGGATCGCGCCGGATCGCCCGGCGTGGACCGCACCGAGGAGGTGAGCGCGATGATGAACGACAACGTCCGGTTCCGCGTGCTCACGCAGCAGGCCACGAACCAGATCAGCGCCGTTCGCAGCGTGATCGCCGAGATGGGCCGAGGCTAGGAGGCAGCTGAACCATGGGCATCTTCGACGGCATCAACGTTGCAGAAGGCGCGATGGCGGTGCACCGCTTCCGCTCCGAGATCGCGGCGCAGAACATCGCGAACATCTACACCCCCGGCTACCAGCGCCAGGAGGTCGACCTGCGCGCCACGCACTTCCAGGCCGCGCTCGAAGGGGCTGGCAACGCGGGCTCCGCGAAGGGTGCCAACTCGCTCGGCGGGCTCGATGCCGCCGAGGGCGCGGTCGAGGTCTCACGCGTCAGGCACGTCGCGAGCGGCGAGTACGACGAGCGCCAGCGCGCGCTGATGGCGACCACCGACATGATGCAGGCCAAGAGCGCGTTCGAGCTGAACGTGAAGGCGGCGACCCTGCTCAAGTCGATGGCGCTCAGCTCGCTCGAAATCGGACGAGGTAGCTGATCATGACGTCGATCGGAAGCATGGGAATCCCCGGCGGCGGCGCCGGCGGCATCGGCGGCATCGGCAGCATCCACGGCAGCCCCGGCGCGGGCGGCAATCCGCTTGGTGGACTCGCCGACCAGACCGGTCTCAACGGCTCGCTCTCGGGCCTCGGCGACATGGGCCTCGGCAGCGGCAGCGCCGACGGCGGCATGGGCAACGGCGCTGCGGCGGGCATCGCGCCGACGAACGCCGCGACCAGCTCGCAGGGCGAATCCTTCGGCAACACGCTGCGCTCGATGGTGATCGAGAACCCCAGCGCGGCCAAGGCGCAGGCGAACACCCTCGCCGCACGCTTCGCCGCCGGTGACACCTCGATCGATCCGCACCAGGTCGCGCTCGCGAGCGCCAAGGCCGGCGTGGAGATCCAGATGGCGACCCGCACGATCTCGTCCGCGGTCAGCTCGGTGCGAACGCTCTTCCAGATGCAGATCTGATCTCCGGGAACGCCCGGCGCCGCCCGCCCTCCCCCGAGCGCGCGGCGCCGATCACGGCACCCGTCCGGCGCCACGCGCGACGCCGATCACGGCACACGCCGGCGCAATGAGCGGCACCGATCGCGGCACCCGTCCGGCTGCAACGCACGCCCGCACGCTCCGGATCGACCCACCAACGAATTTGCATATGGACAAAAACGCAAGAACGTTGTTCCATGAAAGGGAAGTGTCCACTAGTGGCGCTTCACGGCGGCGCTCCCCGGCACCGCCACCCCCACGACAGATCGAGTTCCACCCCACCTCCCCACGAGGCCCCCACGGATGAACGCGTACAACAATCTCCCGCTTCCGGCTCGCATCGCGATTCCCGCTGTGCTCGTGCTGCTGCTCGGCCTCATCCTCTGGATGACCGCCTTCCGCTCGCCTGCCCCCGTCGCGATCCTCAAGACCAAGGACTACGACGTCTACGAGACCGCCCAGAAGCTGCTCGAGAACAAGGGCTTCTCACCCACCGAGGAAGCCGACGGCAAGCAGTTCGTGCTGCTCCTGCCGCCCGGCGACCAGGTGACCGACGCCTCGACCGTGCTCGCACAGTCCGGGATCAAGGACCGCACCGGCATGGCCGCCACGATCGAGTGCCCCGCGCCTCCCGGCTTCACCGGCACGAAGGCCGCCAACGAGCGCGCCAACAACTGCGAGGCAGCCAAGGCGGTCCAGGGCATGCTGCTCGCAGCCGGCGCCACCGCAGCGAACGTGCAGGTCTCCCAGGAGGAGAACGGCACGCTGCTCGGCCCCGAGAAGTCGATGAACGTCGTGGCACAGGTGTTCCTGCCACGATCCATGCGCGACCGATGGGACGCAGAGCAGGCCGCCCGCGCGATCAGCCGGTCGGTCGGCACCTCGATCAACCGCGTGAGCATCACCGACAGCCAGCTGCAGACGCTGTTCGACGGAAGCAGCAGCGCGGCGGCCGGAACCGGTACCTCCGGCACGTCGTCGCTCGCCCTTGGCTGCGACGACATCGCCGCCGCGACCGAGGTCGAGACCAAGCGTGCTGCGGTCCGCAACTGCTACGAGGCGACGATCGGCGAGAAGCTCACCCGGCTGCTCGGCGGCAGCGACCGCTTCGTGCTCACCGTCGAGCCGACGATCGACTCGAACTCGATCCAGACGACCCAGGTGCGCAACACCCAGGGGCCGGCGTCGAGCCGCAGCACGCAGAAGGGCTCCGGCCAGAGCACCGAGGACGTCGACACCCCGCCCAACACCACCGAGCGCACGATCGTGAACCCGGCCGGCGACATCAAGTCGCTGCGGATCAGCGTCGTGCTCGACAAGAACACGGTTCCCGCGGACAAGATCATCGCGGTCAAGCGCCTGCTCAGCACTCAGGTCGAGCCGAAGCGCGGCGATCCGGCTCCGGTCGTGTCGACCGCAGTGTTCGAGCCCGGCGACGGCGAGGCCCCGCAGACCGAGCTGAAGCAGATCCAGGACCAGGCCAAGGCCGGCTCCAGCGAGGACCTGCCCGACGTGATCCCGGTCGGCGACCCGACCACCAGGACCCCGACCTGGATGTACGCGCTGCTCGGCACGCTCGTCGCAGGCATCCTGGCGGCGGTCGGCATCCTCTGGCACCGCTCGAGCAAGATGGCAGCGGAGCGCAAGCGAATGGAAGAGGCCTTCAACCAGGAGCAGCGGCTGTTCGAGAACTTCGCGCAGCAGAACGCTGACCAGCTCGCGCAGGACCTCGAGGCCGCGTTCGGAGCCCCGAGCGCCCCCGAGCGCAACTTCGGATGACGACGACGACCAGCGACACGCGACCATGACCGACGACTCCCCCACTCCAGACGCAGAAGCCGGCACCACCGTCGAAGGCGGCGGTCCGGGCGTGACCGAGGATCCGGCGATGGCAGCCGTGCGCGCGGCCGCCGCCAAGCTCGAGATGCTGAGCGACGAGACGCGCGAGATGGTGCTGTCGAAGATGGATCCGGCGCGAGCCGAGCGCATCCGCGACTACCTCGCATCGATGCCGGACCGCCCGCACGGGCAGTTCTCGATGGACGTCGCGGAGCGACGCAAGCTGCTGCACGAGACCGCGAACAGCCTGTCGGCGCGACGCACGGCCGACGCGGATGCGGAGGTGCGCGAGCTGGCACGCGAGGCAGCGCACCGGTCGCCGTCGAACGCGAACCAGGGCTCCCCGATGGGCGTGTCACCCACGCTGGGTGGAGCACCGCCGATGGGCGTGGCCCCGAACGCACCGGCCGTGGATCCGCTCGACCGCCTGCGCGAGCTGCACCCGGCTGCGATCGCGCGGGCGATGCAGGGCGAGCGCGCGGAGGCCTGGGCGATCGTGCTCGGGCGCCTCGACGACAACGCCAGGGCGGCGCTGCAGCTGTACCTCGATGCGTCGGCGCGGGCCGCGATCGAGGACGCCCGCGTGCGACAGGAGGAGCTCGCGAAGAACTCCCCTGCGCTGCTTGCAACGGTCGTGGCCGCGATTGCACGGACCGTCGTGCCGCGTGCGATGCGCGAGCACCACGCGCTGCTGAGCACGACGCCGCTGGCGTGGACGGGACAGTCTGCGTGATGACTGGACGACTGACGGGTACGGTGAACGCATGGCGCGGGTGATCAAGGGCAACAGCTTGGACGACGGCCAGTTTCCGATGCCGCCGGATCCCCGTGGCGCGGGGCAGGCCGATCAGGAGCCGGATCCGGCTTTCGCAGGCGTGGAGCCGGCGGAGCTGCAGCACGCGCTCGGCGAGCTGCAGCAGATGGTCGGAATGATCAGCGGCATGCGCCCCGCGGTCCAGGAGCTGAGCGAGACGCTGCGCACCGGCGCGCGCGAGCAGGGCTATCAGGAAGGCATCGCACGAGCGCAGGCCGAGGTGCAGTCGCAGCTGATCGAGGTGATGACCGCACTCACCGCGGCGCAGCAGGAGCGGTTCCGGCTCGCGCAGCAGCACGAGGGCGCACTTGCCGACCTGGCCCTGCAGATCGCGCGCAAGGTGATCGGCGCGCACCTCGATGCCGACCCGACGCTCGTGTCCCGGATCGTGCAGCAGTCGATCGCGGAGCTGGAGCCGTCCACCTCGCTCGAGGTCCGCGTCAACCCCGGCGACCTGCGGGCCGTTGAGGAATCGCGGCGCGAGCTCGAGCGGCTCGTCCAGGGCGGCGGCCGCGTGGAGATCGTGGCCGACGACCGCGTCGACGTGGGCGGCGTGCTGCTCGTCTCGCCGGTCGGCGAGGTGGATGCGCGCATCGAGACGAAGCTTTCGGTGCTCGAGACCGCGTTCAAGGCGCAGCGACGCGCCCTGGTCGACGGCTGATCGACGATCCTGTCTGCCAGCGCTCCCGGAGCCCGGCGCGATCGTGCAGGTCCGCCCGTCCACCCCGCACTGACGCGCGTCGACGTTCAGCCAACCTGGCGCTGCTCGTGGTCGAGCAGCCAGCGCTTGCGTTCGACCCCGCCCAGGTAGCCGCCGAGCGCGCCGCCGGTGCGCAGCACGCGATGGCACGGGATCACGACAGGCACGGGGTTGGTGGCGCAGCCGGATCCGACGGCACGCACGGCGCTCGGTCGACCGGCCACCGCGGCGAGCTCGGCGTAGGTGCGCGTCTCCCCGATCGGGATCGCGCGCAGGTGCTCGAGCACCTCGAGACGAAACGGCCCCTTCGCGAGCCGCAGGTCGAGCGGCAGGTCGAATCCCGCTCGCGATCCGGCAAAGTACTCGTCGAGCTGCGCCCGTGCAGCGACGAGCACCGGCGTGCGCGCCGGAACGATACGCGCTCCGAGGACCGATGCGAGGTCGGCGAGCACGAGTTCGTGGTCCTCCACGTCGAACGCGATCCGCACGATCGACTCGTGGATCGCCACCACGAGCAGCGGGCCGAGCGGCGTGTCGATGGTGTCGGTCGCGGCGTCGAGGAGCTGCTCAGCGAGCGCGGTGTTCGAGAACCCTTCGTGCGCGGCGTCGAGCAGCGCGTCCCAGTCGGGCGTGGTCGCGGGCGTGGTCACGGGTCCACCTCCAGGGTTCGGCGCAGGTTGGCGATCGCATCCGCGTAGGTGCGACGAGCGGCATCGACGCTGCAGCCGAGCACCTCGGCGACCTGTGCATGTGACAGGTCCACCACCACGCGCAGCAGCACCGCAGCTCGCTGGCGCTCGCCGAGCGACGCGACCGCCGCATGCAGCTCGCCCGGTCCGAGTGCGAGCAGCTGGTCGTCGTCGCCGATCACCGGGGCCGGCTGCTCCGGAGCGAACTCGACCGGCACCTGCGCGCCGCGCCTGCGCAGGCAGTCGATCGCGGTGCGATGGGCGATCGTGAGCACCCACGAGTCGAGCCGCCCGTCAGGGGCGGCCGGCGGCCAGGCCCGCAGCACCTTGAGCCACGTGTCCTGGAAGCAGTCGGCGGCATCCGACGCGCCCACCATGCCGGTGAGCAGCCGCAGCACCGCCGCGCGGTGCGCGACGTAGAACGGCTGGAACGGCAGGTGCTTGGTGGCGGGCATCGCGTACATCCTCACCCATGCAACGCAGCACGCACCCGGAACGTGAGCCCGATCCCGGCGCTCGCTCGATGGTAGAATGGTGTATATAGCTTCCACCATGGAGGAACCATGGCGCTGAACATCAAGAACGAGCGGGCGGTCGCGCTCGCGCGGGAGCTCGCCGAGCTGACGGGCGAGAGCCTGACCGATGCCGTTCGGATCGCAATCGAGGAACGACGCGCTCGCCTGCTCCACCTGCAGGACCGCGAGGTCCGGCTCGCTCGTGCTCGCGCCGTGTCGGACGACCTCGCCACGGGGCTTGGGCGATACCGCGACGGGCTCACGACCGACGATCTCTACGATCCGGACACGGGCCTGCCGGCATGATCGTCGACACGTCCGCGTTCATCGCCATGGTGTTCGACGAGCCGGAGCGCGGCGAGATCCTCGAGCTGGTCGCGCGACACGACGGGCCCGTCGGCATGTCGGTAGGGAGCGCGCTGGAGGCGGCGATCGTGCTGGAGCGGCGCGGGACGCCCCGCCAGCGACAGCAGCTGGAGACGCTCCGCACCGAGCTCGGCATCCACCTCGAGCCGGCCACGGCAACCCAGTACGACCTTGCACGACAGGCATACCGCGCCTACGGACGAGGATCAGGGCATCCCGCGCAGCTGAACTTCGGCGACTGCTTCGCGTACGCGCTCGCGGTGGACAGGAACGAGCCCCTGCTCTTCCTGGGCGACGACTTCGCGCACACGGACGTGCTGCCGGCTCGCTGATTCGGCGCACGGTTGCCGGATTCCGGATTCCGTCGCACACTGGAGGAGCGGGCGCAGCCTGCCGATAGCGCTTGGACGAGCGCGCTCCCCCCACCCCCGAGAAGATCGGCCCCCACCCGATGACGGACATGCAGACGATCGAGGAACCCTCGCTCGACAAGTACGCGATGCTTGCGGACGAGCTCTCGGTGACGAAGATCACCGGCCGACTGGTGGGCGTCGCCGGGCAGGTGCTCGAGGCGGAGATGCCGCGCGCGGTCGTGGGCAGCCTCGTGAAGATCGAGACCAACTCGGGCAAGCCGCTGCAGGCCGAGGTGGTCGGATTTCGCGAGAGCAAGGCGATCCTCGCGCCGCTCGGCGACATCAACACCGTGCCCCAGCGCGCGCAGGTGGTGAGCGAGCCCACGCCGCTGGCCGTGAAGGTCGGACCGAAGATCCTCGGGCGCGTGCTCGACGGGCTGGGCAATCCGATCGACGGGCTGGGCCCGGTCGAGGCGGAGGCGCTGTATCCGGTCAACAACGTGCCTGCGGACCCACTGCACCGCCAGGGCATCCACGAGCCGTTCTTCACCGGCGTGCGGGCGATCGACGGCGTGCATCCGATCGGCAAGGGCCAGCGCATCGGGCTGTTCGCCGGCTCGGGCGTCGGCAAGTCGACGCTGATGAGCATGATCGTCAAGAAGTCGGAGGCCGATGTCGTGGTGTGTGCGCTCGTCGGCGAGCGCAACCGCGAGGTGCGCGACTTCGTGAAGGACACGATGGGCCCGGAGGGCATGGCCAAGTCGGTCGTGATCGCCGCGACGAGCGACAACCCAGCGATGATCCGCGTCAAGGCATCGTTCGTGGCGACCGCGATCGCGGAGTACTTCCGCGACCAGGGACTGAACGTGGTGCTGCTGCTCGACTCGGTGACGCGCCTCGCGATGGCGCAGCGCGAGATCGGGCTGAGCGCCGGCGAGCCGCCGAGCGAGCGCGGCTACACGCCGAGCTGCTTCGCGATCATGCCGAAGATCATGGAGCGCGCGGGTGCGGGCATCACGGGCACGATCACGGCGATGTACACGGTGCTCGTGACCGGCGACGACATGAACGAGCCGATCGCCGACACGGCGCGCGGCATCCTCGACGGGCACATGGTGCTGAGCCGCAAGCTCGCGCACAACGGCCACTATCCGGCGATCGACATCCTTCAGTCGATCTCGCGACTGCGCGGCGACATCGTGGATCGCGAACACGTCGATGCGGCGATCGAGCTCTCGCGGGCGTGGTCGACGTACCTGGATGCGAAGGACCTGATCGACGTCGGTGCGTACGTGCCGGGCTCGAACCCCGACATCGACTGGGCGATCGGCATGAACAAGCCGATCGAGGCGTTTCTCAAGCAGCGCGGCGACGAGCCGGTCAGCTGGGATGACACCGTGGCGAAAATGAAGGCCCTGATGGGCGGTGGCGCACCGCCGCCGAGCGTCGGCGCGGTGAACACGCCGCCGCCGGCCGTTCCACAGCAGCCTGCGGCACCGGCGGAGGAGACGAACGACGCGATGGACTGGAACTGGTAGCAGTTCGCTCCGCTGCTACAACGTCCGCTCGGATCGACCCGAGGTACCGGAGACGGGACAACGGGACGACAACGGAGGACGAGATGAATCCCATACAGCTCAACCTTGCCGTGGGTGCAGGGGCCGGTATCCTCGCGGCCGCAGCAACGACTACTGCGCTGATCGCGCACGACCGGAGCGTGGTCGACAAGCTGGAGACCCGCGAGGAACGAAATGACGCGGTCGACCAGTTCAGCGGCGCCATCGACTCGATCGGCTGGGTCGGCTTCGCCGCGGCGATGCTCACGCCGAACTCCTGGTCAGGCGCCAGCGCGATCAAGGCCGGCGGCTGGGGCGTGATGATCGGCAACTATGCCGCCAAGGAGATCACCCAGTCGGTCGTCCTCAACCGCGTGGAGGACAAGGGCAATCGCTGGAACCCCTTCGACAACAAGCTCACGGTCGGCCCCAAGGGAGACTGACCCGTAGCACTCGCAGCTCGACGACGAGCCGTCGTGGCACCACGCCACGGCGGCTCGTCTTGTCGGATCGGCAGTTCGCGTCTACGCTGGGGACACGGGCAGGCACCCCACTCGTTCGCCTGCTCGTCGACTCCCCATGGCCCGAACCTCATTCAAATTCCGACTCGAGCGCCTGCTCGACGTGCGCATCATGCGCGAGAAGCAGGCGCAGCAGGAGCTGCAGGCGCGGCGCCAGCAGGTCGTGGCCGAGGAACAGCGGCTCGCGCAGATGCAGGCGCACGAACTCGACCTTCGCGAGCAGCAGCGCGAGCCGCTGCGCCGCGGCGAGGACCTCTACGAGTTCGAGATGCGCCGCCACTTCCTGGAGCAGGCGATCGACGAGAGCGTGAAGGAGCAGGTCGCCCAGCAGAGCCGGATCCAGCAGGCGCGGGACGCGGTGGCCCAGCAGCAGGAAGTCGTGAAGCAGCGCGGCATCGACGTGAAGGCGCTCGAGAAGCTCAAGGAGAAGCAGCGCGAGGAGCACCGGCTCGACCAGCTTCGAGAGGAAGGCCTCTTCATGGACGACCTCGCCGGCCAGGGCTTCCTGCGCAGGCGCAAGCTCGCGCAGCGGATCGCCGCGGAAGAGGCCGCGGCGAAGGAGGCGGCGCTCGCCGAGCCCCCGCCACCGCCACATTCGGCACCACCCCCACCCACCGCGCCGTCGGAGGCAGCATCGCGATGAACACGCCCAAGGTAGAAGGACCGTACGAGCCGAGCGGCGAGCACAAGCGCGACCGCGAGCAGGATGGCTCGCGACCGCGCCGGGGCCGCAAGGAGCGCGGACCGATCGGCTTCGGCTCGGTGATGCGCGACGTCAGGAAGGGCGACCGTGGGGCCACGCCGGGGATGCCCGGCTACGATCCTGCGCTCGCGCAGGCCGCCGCCCTCGATGCCGGTGCACAGGCGGCGCTCAAGATGGGCTCGGTGGAGACCGTCGGCGACCTGCTCGCCAACGCAACGAGCAAGCCGCAGAGCGTGAGCGATGCGCTGCTCGCGCGAGACCGCTCGGCCACCGCGCAGCTGCAGCAGCAGCCGCTCGTGCCGACGCAGCTCGGTCGCATGTCGCCGTCGGGACTCATCGACACGGTGCTCGACGAGTCACGTCGCCTCGAGATCGAGGAGGCGATGAAGGACCTGCACGTCGAGCTCGAGCCGGAAGACCTCGGCCCGGTCGTCGTGCGCATCCGCAAGGGACCGGACGGCGCACTCGACATCGGCTTCCGAACGCGCGAAGGCGACGCGGCACGAGTGCTCGAGCAGGGCACCGACACGTTGCGCGACCGCCTCTTCGATGCCGGCTTCGCCGCGGTGAAGATCGACGTGGCGCACGACTCCGAGCTGCAGCTCGGCGGCCGCTGACGCTCAGGCGCGTCAGGCGCCGATCGTGCCGTCGCGATCCAGGTCGGTCTTCGTGATCCGCTCAAGCAGCGCGGTGCGCGCCGGGTAGGCATCCCCGAACGCGAGCTGGTGCACCCCGCCGGTCGCATCCGTGCGAGTGGCAAACGCGTGCCCGTAGTGCTGCTCGCTCACGAGCATGCGCAGCGCCTCGCAGATGTCCTCGCCCCAGCGGCCGTCGCTGTACGGGGTGATGCCGCCGGGCGCGAGTCGCGGAGTCCAGCGCTCGCGGCGTACGGGGTCGGGGACGGGTTCGAACTCGACCGGCGTGAGCGTCGCGGTCGCGGCAAGTGCGGCGATCGTCCGATCGTCGCTCGCGACCGCCCGTTGCCACTCGCCCGTGCCCACCGGCAGGTTGTGGCCGAGCTCGTGGAAGAGCACACCGTCGGTGTACGGCTTGCCGCCGAAGAACGTGACCTGACCCCCGCCACCGGCGGCGACCGCCTGAAAGCCCGGAATCCCATACCGCTTCTCCCAGAAGCGGTCGTAGCCATCGTCCTGACCCCTGTAGACGATCACCTGGCGGATCCGCTCCGTGATGATCGAGGGGAGCTCGGCGAGCTGCGCGCCGATCTTCGCGAGCACGAGCGCGGGAGCGACGGACCCGCCTCGCTCGACCAGCACCTCCACGCCCGACAGCGCCTGCGCGACGCCTCCCGCGAAGTGGTACTTCCCCATCCCGAACCCGAGCGAGCGGTCGAAGGCAGCGACCTCGATCGCACGATCGGTCGGCAGGTGGTTGCCGCCCCTGGCGGCGCCGGTGTGCCACCGGATCGGGTCGACGACAGGCTGGCGTGAGGTCGGTGCGGTCGTGAGCAGCATGGCTGCGGCCTACCCACGGCGACGGGAACGGATGCCCCAGTCTAGGATCGACCCATGTCGACGGAGCAACAGCCGGACCTGAAGCGGCCCTGGGGGCGTAGCGCACGCCCGGTGCCGCGACGGATCGTGCGGCCCGTGCAGCAATTCCTGCACGCAGAGGCCGCGAGCGGGATCATCCTGCTGTTTGCAACGGTCGTCGCACTCGCGTGGGCGAACCTCGATCCGAGCGGCTACTACGACTTCTGGCACGCGAAGATCTCGCTCACGATCGGCGGGTGGACCGAGACGTCCACGCTCGCGCATGCGGTCAACGACGGCCTGATGGCGATCTTCTTCTTCGTGATCGGCCTCGAGGTGAAGCGGGAGCTGACGGTCGGCGAGCTCGCCGACCGTCGTGCTGCGCTGCTGCCGCTCGCCGCGGCCGTGGGCGGCATGCTGGTACCCGCGGCGCTGTTCCTGCTCGTCACCGCGGGCAGCCCGGCCGACGTTCGCGACGGCTGGGGCATTCCCATGGCGACCGACATCGCGTTCGCGCTCGGCGTGCTCGCGCTGCTCGGCTCGCGCGTTCCGGCAGCGCTCAAGGTGCTCGTGCTCGGCATTGCGGTGATCGACGACATCGGGGCGATCATCGTGATCGCCATCTTCTACTCCTCCGGCGTGGCGTGGCTGTGGCTGCTTGCCGCGGGCGGCTCGCTCGTCGCGCTGTGGGTGCTGCAGCGACTCAACGTGCGCTCGCTGCTGCCGTACGTCGCGATCGGCACGTTCACCTGGTACGCGACCTACTCGTCGGGCATCCACGCAACGATCGCCGGCGTCGCGCTCGGGCTGCTGACTCCGTCTCGCGCATTCCAGCGCGGCGACGAGGTCAGCGATGCGGCACGACGCATCGCAGCGGAGACCCGCGACGATCCGGCCAACCCCGACAAGGACAGCCAGCCCTGGCAGCTGCTCGCGTGGCTGAGCCGCGAGTCGGTGTCCCCGCTGACCCGGGTCGAGAATGCGATCCACCCGTGGTCAGCCGGCGTCGTGCTGCCGATCTTCGCGCTCGCGAACGTGGGCGTGGTGATCGACCCGGAAATCGTCGATCGCGCATTGCACTCGATGCTCGCGCTCGGGATTGCTGCCGGCCTGGTGATCGGCAAGCCGCTCGGCATCCTGCTCGGTTCGTGGCTGGCGGTGCGCCTGGGCGCGGCCGCGCTTCCGACCGGCGTGCGCTGGTCGCACGTCGTGGGCGCCGGCGCGCTCGCAGGCATCGGCTTCACGATGAGCCTCTTCGTCACGACCCTCGCCTACCACGACGCGGCACACATCAAGGTCGCGACCATGGCCGTGCTCGGCGCGAGCGTCGTCGCGGGAGTTCTGGGCGCGGCGATCCTGCTGCGCGCCGGCACCCAGGATGCGTCGTCAGTGGAATCGGCCGGACCGGGCGAAACGCGCGGCGCGTGATCCGAAATCGGCGCGCGAGAGGCTTGCGACGTGGCGCACGACGCGGCCGCTGCGATCCGGGCGCGGCGAGCCGGGCTGATCGATCACCACGCCGTCCCACCACGCGTCGGTCGCTTGGCCCGTGTGGTCGAAGGTCACCCGCACCACGCCGGACTGCGACGCGAGCCCGCCGAGCGCGAAGTTGTGCCAGCCGGCGAAGTTGCCGGACGAGTAGACGATGAACGCGCCACGATACCGCTCCACGCCACGCACCACGTGTGGCCCGGAACCGAACACCACGTCCGCGCCGGCGTCGACCGCGGCATGTGCCGCTGCCCGGGTGTACGTGCCTGCGTCGGCGCCACGCGGCACGTGCGCGCCGCGCGCACCCTCGAGTCCGGCGTGGAATGCGGCGACCACCATGTCGCCACGTCGAGCGGCGCGCTGGACGAGCTCGCGAACCGCGCTCGTGGAACGCATGCTCGTCGTGCCAGGGTACGGCGAGAACCCGACGATCGCGACGCGCGTGTCGGCGACCTGCTCCACCGTGACCTGCCCGGGCAGGCCGCTCGCATCGATCCCCACACGATCGAGCGCAGCGACGGTCTGGCTCCGCGCGCCGAGACCCATGTCGAGGCCGTGGTTGTTCGCAAGGTTCATCACGTCGAAGCCGGCAAGCGCGAGGTTGCGTGCCCGCTCCGGCGGTGCCTGGAAGATGAAGCACGGCGGCGCGCCGGTGCAGCGCGGGGAGCCGCCGCGCGAGAGCGTTCCCTCGTAGTTGCCGATCATCAGGTCGGGTCGCTGCAGCAGGTGGTGCACGCCGGCAAGCTGCAGACGGCCGCCCAGTGGCGGCAGCCCGTAGTGCGACCCGACCACGGTGTCGCCCGCCCATCCGATCTCGATCGGTGGTCGAAGCCGCACGCACGTCGGCGTGGCCGATGCCGCGGGTGCCGCTGTCGACGGGTCGGCATCGACCAGCGCGCGCACGCACCACAGGCCAGGCTGGGTCGCGGCCAACGACAGCGGCAGCTGCATCGCCAGTCGCTCGCCTCCGAGCACGCGGCGCAGCGACTGGCGTGCGGTGAGCCGCGACGTGCCGGGGCGGCGCCACGATCGCTCGAGCCGCACCGTCCGCCCTGCAAGCGCACCGGTCGGCTCGACGCGCAGCTCGATCCGCGCGCCCGCCGCCCGTTCGAGCGTACACGCACCCGCCACGCCTCGGCATGCGCGCGCGTCTCCTCGACCGACGACGCGGATGGTCGTCGCCATCGCCACCGTTGCCGGTCCCGGTGCCGGAGGATCCGGTGCGACCTCGTCGGCGCTCGCGACCTGCATCGGCCCGAGCATCGTC
>JAGQUL010000041.1:0-487 GCA_020438525.1 Thermoleophilia bacterium
CGACGCCGACATGGACCTCGCCGCCGACGCCGCGATCGGCGCCGCATTCGGCAGCGCCGGCCAGCGCTGCATGGCGATCAGCGTGCTGGTCGCGGTCGGCGACGCGGCCGACAAGCTGCGGCCGAAGCTCGAGGAGCGGATGGCGGCGCTGACCACCGGCCCCGGCCATGATCCAGGCAGCGAGATGGGTCCCGTGGTCACGGCCGACGCACGCGACCGGATCGTCGACTACATCCAGCAGGGCGTCGACGCCGGCGCCGAGCTCGTGGTCGACGGCCGCACGCTCGAGGTCGACGGCCACCCGGAGGGGTTCTGGGTCGGTCCGACCCTGTTCGACCGCGTCACGACCGACATGTCGATCTACCAGGACGAGATCTTCGGTCCCGTGCTCGACATCGTGCGCGTCGACGCGTGGGACGACGCCATGCGCATGGTCAACGGGAGCGACTTCGCCAACGGCGTGGCGATCTTCACCAACGACGGCGGC
>JAGQUL010000041.1:526-7254 GCA_020438525.1 Thermoleophilia bacterium
TCGGCATCAACGTGCCGATCCCCGTGCCGATGGCGTACTACAGCTTCGGTGGCTGGAAGGCCTCGCTGTTCGGCGACCAGCACATGCACGGCATGGAGGGCGTCAGGTTCTTCACGCGCGCGAAGGCGATCACCGGCCGCTGGCCCGACCCGAGCCACCGCGGCGTCAACCTCGGCTTCCCGACACAGAACTGAGAGGCTCGCAGATGAGCAGGCTTGCGACCGGGCGGCGACCCGCGGACCAGATCGAGGCAGACCTTTCCGAGCGCCTGCCGGCGTTCACCGGACAGGAGGCATGGGCGGAGGCCTCGCGCTGCCTGTACTGCTACGACGCGCCGTGCATGAACGCGTGCCCGACGAGCATCGACATCCCCGGCTTCATCAAGCTGATCGCCACCGACGACCGGCTCGGCAGCGCACAGCGGATCCTCGCGCAGAACGTGATGGGTGCCTCGTGCGCGCGCGTCTGCGCCGTGGAGGAGCTGTGCGAGGAGGCGTGCGTGCTCGCGCCGAACGAGGGGCCGATCCAGATCGGTCGCCTGCAGCGATACGCGACCGACGAGGTCTACCGCGACCCGGACGGGTTCCGCCGCGCCGGCATCTACCCGGGCCAGGACACCGGCAGGAAGGTCGCCGTGGTCGGCGGCGGCCCCGCGGGACTCGCCTGCGCCGCGGAGCTTCGCAAGCAGGGACACGCCGTGACGATCTTCGAGCGACAGCCCGAGCTCGGCGGCCTCGCGATGTACGGCATCATCCCGCTGCGCGAGCCGAGCGACGTCGCGCTGTGGGAGGCATCGCAGGTGCTCGCGCTCGGCGCCGAGGCACGCACCTCCTGTGAGGTCGGCCGTGACGTCGGCGTCGACGAGCTCCGCAGCGAGTTCGACGCGATCTTCCTCGCCAGCGGCGCCGGCGCGCGCGTGAGCGGCATCGGCCTCGACGGCGCCGACGCGGACGGCGTCGAGGATGCGCTGGAGTTCATCGAGCGGATCCGGATGGAGCGACCCGCCAACGTGCCGGTCGGTCGCAACGTCGTGGTCGTCGGCGCGGGCAACACCGCGATGGACGCAGCGACGATCGCAGCCCGCCTCGGCGCCGACACCGTCACCTGCGTCTACCGTCGCACGCAGGCCGAGATGACCGGCTATCCGAACGAGTACGAGCACTGCCTGAAGGACGGCGTGCGCTTCTCGTGGCTGACGCAGCCGGTGCGCGTGCTGACCAGCGACGACGGCCACGTGAGCGGACTCGAGTGCCGCGTGGTGGCGCTCGACGGCGCGCCCGACGACAAGGGTCGACCATCGCCCCGAGTGACCGACGACCCCCTGCTGGTCGAGTGCGACCACGTGCTGCTCGCCACCGGCCAGCACCGCGAGCCGTCGCTGTTCGAGCAGCTCGGCCTGAAGGTCGAATGGGAGCGGCCGGCGCTGACGGGCCCGTTCAGCACCAGCGACCCGACCGTCTTCGCCGGCGGCGACGTCGTGCTGAGCGGCAAGGAGCTCTCCGTCGTCGACGCGGTCGCACAGGGACGCGACGCCGCGCACGCGATCAACGCGCACCTGAAGGAGCACTGAGATGGCAGACCTCTCGACCGATACCGCGGGCATCCGCTCGCCCAACCCCTTCTGGATCGCGTCCGGACCACCCGGAAACTCGCTGCGCCAGGTGCGCATCGCGTTCGAGGCCGGCTGGGGCGGCGTGGTGTGGAAGACGGTCGGCGCTCCGGTGATCGACACGGCCATGCGCTACGGCGGACACGACGTGTACGGCCGCAGGCTCGTCGGGCTCAACAACATCGAGCTGATCAGCGATCGCCCGGCGGAGGTCAACTTCGCGGAGATCGAGCAGTGCAAGCAGGAGTTCCCCGACCGCGCCGTGGTGATCAGCCTGATGGTCGAGACCCGGCGCGAGGCGTGGCACGAGGTCGTGAAGCGGGCGCAGCAGACCGGCGCCGACGGCTTCGAGCTGAACTTCGGCTGCCCGCACGGGATGAGCGAGCGCAACATGGGCGCCGCGGTCGGACAGGTGCCCGAGTACGTCGAGATGATCACGAGCTGGGTCAAGGAGGTCTCCGAGATCCCCGTGCTCGTGAAGCTCACCCCGAACATCACGAACATCGTCTCGTCCGCACGCGCCGCGAAGAACGGCGGTGCCGACGGCGTGAGCGCGATCAACACGATCAACTCGATCGTCGGCCTCGACCTCGACACCTGGGAGACGCGACCGTCCGTCGCAGGCAAGGGCTCGCACGGCGGCTACGCCGGCCCGGCGGTCAAGCCGATCGCGCTCAACATGGTCAGCTCGATCGCCCACGACGACGAGACCGCGGGACTCCCGATCAGCGGCATCGGTGGCGCGCACACCTGGCAGGACTGCGCCGAGTTCATGCTGCTCGGTGCCAGCACCGTGCAGGTCTGCACCGCGATCATGCACCACGGCTTCCGGCTCGTCGGCGAGCTCGAGGCCGGCCTGTCGAACTACCTCGACTCGCGCGGCCTGACGAGCGTGCGCGAGCTGATCGGCGGCAGCGTGCAGCGGATCGCGAACTTCGGCGACTTCGACCTCAACTGGCAGGTCCGTGCCGACGTCGACCCCGACGCCTGCATCGGCTGCGGCAAGTGCATCGAGGTGTGCCGCGACAACCAGGTCGACTGCATCGACTGGGTCGACGGAACCGTCAACATCGGGCGCGTCGCGCAGGTCGACCAGACCGAGTGCATCGGCTGCGACCTCTGCTCGATCGTCTGCCCGGTCCAGGACTGCATCACCATGGTCGAGCAGCCCCACGAGCTCGCGCCGATGAGCTGGAACCAGCTCAACGACGCCGTGGGCGTTCCCGGCTACTGCCCTGCCGACACCGGACTGACGTGGGACGAGTTCCCCGACGCGATCGCCGGCAAGGTCGACAGCCACGGCCTGCACAACGTCGGCGACGCGACACCCGCGCGCTGATCGATCAGGAGTCGGTGATGCCCTCGGCCGCGCGTCGGCGGGCCTCGTCGATCGCGGCTCGAGCCGCGTCGACCACGCGCTGGGTCTCGTCGTCGTGCTGCATCGGTTCGAGCTCCACGACCACGCTCTCGCCCGCCGGCCGCTCGATCACCGCGGCCTGCGCCGCGGCAGGTTCGGCGAGCGGCTCCGGTCGAACATCGGCTGCTTCGGGTTCGGCGACGACGACCTGGTCGTCCTGGGCCGGCTCGACCACCGGTGGTTCGGCCTTGCGGTTGCGCTTGTCGTCGTACAGGCGCCGGTCGGCCACCACGAGCAGGTCCTGCGCGCAGTCGGCCTCGTTCGGGAACCCTGCGCAGCCGGCGCTGATGCGCGTGCCGCGCGGCACGATCGCCTCGGCCTCCGCATGCGCGAGACGCGCGCGAAGTCGGTCGAGCAGCAGGTGGGCGGCGAGGTCGGTCGACTCGACGAGCCCGATCACGAACTCGTCACCGCCGATGCGCCCGGCGAAGTCGGAGTCGCGGATCGACTCGTGCACGATCCGTGCCAGCCCGACGAGCGCACGGTCGCCCTCGTGGTGACCCTGCTCGTCGTTGATCTGCTTGAAGTCGTCGAGGTCGAAGTAGATGACCTGCAGCTCGGAGTCGTAGCGCCGGGCGCGATCGATCTCCTCGTCGAGGCGGGTGTTGAAGGCCTGGTGGTTGAGCAGTCCGGTGAGCGAGTCGCGACGTGATCGCTCCGACAGCTCCTGCGTGGCGCGGTCGAAGTAGATCACCGTGCACTCGGCGATCACCTCGTCGAGGATCGAGTTGAGCAGGTCCTCGAGCCGCAGCACCGAGCGCGCGTCGAGCGTCGGATCGACCGTCTCCTGGACGAAGCGCCACATCACGCGCCGCAGGAGCAGGAACTCCTGGACGATCTCGCGCGCCGAGAAGCCGGCGTGCTCGCGCTCGATCACGTGGTCGCGGGCGAGCCGGGCGAGGATCGGGTTCGTGCCGCGGCGCCGTCCCGGCGCCGGGCGGGTGATCGCCATCGCCAGCCCTCCGATGAACGCGGGCAGGTTGGCGAGCCGCTTGATCGTGCCGAGCGCGGCGTAGGACGGGATCAGGTCGCGTTCGAGCCCGGTCTCCACGACCGCCATCGCGACGTCCCAGCTGGCAGCGCGCAGCGCCATCGCCAGGTCGCGAAACGCGGCCTGTTCATGGCTGCCGAGCGGCTCGATGCGCTCGCTTGCGAAATCATTGCCTGCGCGCATGGTGGGTCCATCCATGTATCGACACGACCACGATACGACGGAATTCCGGAACCGGCCACCCCTCGGCCCAGTGGGCAGGTGTGGAAGGTGCAGGTTCGGACCTGACGGTGCGCATCGCACCTCCCGATCCGGGATTTCGCTATAGTGCGTCGGTCAGGTCGCATGCCCCGATGGCGCGCGACACACCTACGAGACCGGCGCATGCCCCGCGGGTGGTGCCGACCGAAACCGGTCGGTCCCGCGAGTACCAGGCAGCGACCGGAGCAATCCACACGACACAACCACAGGAGAACGACGCGTGAGCGCACCCGTCAGCATGCGAGAGCTGCTTGAGGCCGGCATCCACTTCGGCCACCAGACCCGCCGTTGGAACCCCAAGATGCGACGCTACATCTGGGGCGAGCGAGCCGGTATCTACATCGTCGACCTGGTCCAGACCCAGACGCTGCTCGAGGAGGCCTGCAACTACGTGGGTGGACTCGCGGCGAAGGGCCGGACGGTCATGTTCGTCGGCACGAAGAAGCAGGCGCAGGACGCGATCGAGGAGTACGCGCAGGCCGTCGGCATGCCGTACGTCAACCACCGCTGGCTGGGCGGCCTGCTCACCAACTGGAAGACGATCAGCGATCGCCTCAAGCACATGCAGGAGCTGCGCCGCCAGCGCGAGCAGGGTCAGCTCGACCTGCTCGGCAAGAAGGAGCGCCAGCAGCGCCTCCTGCAGCTCGCCAAGCTCGAGCAGAGCCTCGGCGGCATGGCCGGCATGGAGCGGCTGCCCGACGCGATGGTCGTCGTCGACCTGAACAACGAGGCGCTCGCGGTCAAGGAAGCGAACCGCCTCGGGATCCCGATCATCGGGCTCGTCGACACGAACTGCGATCCCGACCTGGCCCAGTACGTGGTGCCGGGCAACGACGACGCGATCCGCTCGTGCTCGCTGTTCCTCAAGACGATCAGCGACGCGATCAGCACGTCCAAGCAGATGGTCACCCCGGAGGAGTTCGCAGCCGAGCAGGCCGCCGCTCCCGCCGAGGCCGAGACCGTCGGCGCAGGCGCCTGAACCCACCCACATTCCGAACCACCAAGGAACGACTGACATGAGTGCAACGATCACCGCAGCACAGGTCAAGCAGCTGCGTGACGCCACGCAGGCCGGCATGATGGACGCGAAGAAGGCGCTGGTCGAGACCGGCGGCGACTTCGACGCCGCCGTGACGCTCCTGCGCGAGAAGGGTATCGCCAAGGCCGGCAAGCTTGGCGACCGCGAGACCACCGAAGGCCGCGTCGCCCTGGCCAAGGCCGTCGACGAGACCGACGAGGCAGCCGCGCTCGTGCTCGTCGGCTGCAACACCGACTTCGTCGCCAAGAACGACGACTTCGGCGCGTTCGTGCAGAAGGTCGCCGACCACGCGCTTCGCCACAAGTCCACTGACGTCGAGCACCTGCTCGCGCAGGAGTGGGCCGACGGCGGCACCGTCGAGCAGGCGCGCATGGAGGCGTCGAGCTCGACCGGCGAGAACGTCGAGATCGCCAAGGTCGCGCGGTTCGACGCGACCGGCAGCGGCGTGCTCGGCACGTACCTGCACGGCACCGGCATCGGCGTGATCGTCGACGTCGAGGGTCCGGCCACCGACGAGGTGATGACCTTCGCCAACGACGTCGCGATGCACACCGCCGCTGCAGCCCCGCGCTACCTGACCCGCGACGAGGTGCCGCAGGCCGAGGTCGACGCCGAGCGCGACATCTTCGTCAAGCAGATGGAGGGCGACGGCAAGCCGGAGGAGATCCGCGAGAAGATCGCCACCGGCAAGCTGAACAAGTGGTACTCGGAGATCGTGCTGCTCGAGCAGAACTGGATCTTCGCCAAGGACCGCGTGGGCAAGGACCTCACCATCGGCGACTACGCCAAGCAGGTCGGCGCCACGGTGCGTGGCTACGCCCGCTTCGCCGTCAAGGGCTGACGCCCGCACGACATGCGATTCCCCGAGGCCCCGGCGCACCTGCTGCGTCGGGGCCTCGCCTATGCGTCGCCAGCTATCGGTGCTGCCTCGTGACGGGTCCGCGCTGCGGCGATCCGGTAGGCTCGCGCCCGTGACCGAGACGACGAATCCCAACGGCCTGCGCCGCGTGCTGCTCAAGCTGAGCGGCGAGGCGCTCATGGGCGGCCAGAACGCAGGCGTCGACATGGCGCAGGTGCGTCGCGTCGCCGAACAGATCGCGCAGCTTCGCGCCAGCGACACCGAGGTCGCGGTGGTGGTCGGCGGCGGCAACTTCCTGCGCGGCGCGACCCAGGCCGAGCTCGGCATGGACCGTGCGACCGGCGACTACATGGGCATGCTCGCCACGATCCTCAACGCGCTGCCGCTGCAGGACGGGCTCGAGCAGGCAGGCGTCCCCACGCGCGTCATGAGCGCGCTCCCCGTCCACGAGGTGGCAGAGCCGTACGTGCGCGCCAAGGCGCTGCACCACCTGGAGAAGGGGCGTGTGATCGTCTTTGCCGGCGGCACCGGCAACCCGTTCTTCACGACCGA
>JAGQUL010000011.1 GCA_020438525.1 Thermoleophilia bacterium
CAGCACTACCACGTCTGCGCGCGTGGGGATCTCCTCGTCCAGGACGAGCGCGAAGGTCGCCGCGAGCCGCTCGACGTCGAACGGTGGCGTGAGCTGCCGCTCTTTCGACAGGCGCCGCGCCGCCTCGCGCGCCACTCGATACGCGGGATCAGGCATGCGTCGCCTCCACCTGCGGTTCGCCTCCGCTGCCGCCCCCGCCGTCGGCCGACGTGGTCGCGGCGACCGCTTCCACGTCGTGGGTCCACGACTCGATGTCGGCGAGGTCGAACGGATCGATCACGCCGCTCGCCAGGCGCACCGCGTGTGCGTGCACACGGGCCTGTCCCCGCAGCGCGTCGAGCGCGAGCGGCAGGTCGAAGCGTCGGGCATGCAGCAGGTAGCGCAGCGCGTCGGGCGTGGCGGCCACCAGGTCGAGCTCGTCCGCGTCGAGGCCGAGCACCTCGTGCAGGGGGCGACGGCGTGGCCCGTCGAGCCACGCCGCGACCTCCCGGTCGAGCTCGTCGATCCGGGCATGGCCGTCGAGCACGCGCTCGACGAAGGTGCCACGGCGATCATTCACGTCGCAATCATTCCCGATCCGCGCCAACGGCACGCGCAAACCTGTTTTGGAATTCGATCGTGCGGGGCAGCGTCACCGCATGACGACCGCCCGAACGCACCTGCGCCATGCATACGAACGCCTCGTCGAGGCCGAGATCGAGGACGTCTGGCGCGCGATCACCGATCCCGACGACGTGCAGCAGTACTACTACGACAACGTCGTCGAGTCGTCGTGGATGCCGGGAGAGCCCGTTCGGTACCTCGATGCCGACGGAGTCGTGATGATCGACGGAACGGTCGTGGACGTGGACGCGCCGCACCGGCTCGTGCACACGTTCGCGTTCACGAAGCACGCCGCCCCCGCGGCCGCCGGCGACGCGCCGTCACGAGTCACGTGGCTGCTCGAACCGAGCGATGAAGGGACCCTCGTCTCGCTCGTCCATGACGGGTTCGACGGCGAGAACGCGACCTGGAGGTCGGTGGAGGACGGCTGGGAGCAGATCCTCGACGGACTCGTCGACCTGTTCGTGACCGACGACGACGCCTGAGCCTCGGCAGCGCGACGCACGCGTCGCGCTCAGGACCTGTTCAGCCGAGCAGGTCCTTGAACGTCATCACGACGAGCGCCACGAGGCATGCGCCGAGAAACAGTGATGGAAAGAATGCGTCGAAGTCACGCATCGTGTGGGTCCTCCCGTGAAGTGCGATGTCGATCCTACCATCGCAGCGGGAGCCACGTCGCTCAGTCGAGCGATCGCTCCGGGGCCGTCGTGCGCAGCTTCTCGGCCTGACGCTCGGCGACCTGGCCCATCAGCTCGAGACCCGTTCGGAATGCGTCCCATTCCGCCTCGGGAAGCGTGCGGGCCCAGTCCACGAGCTCGTGCCAGTAGCGCTCCGACACCTCTTCGTACCGGTCCGCTGCACGGGGCATCAGGCGGAGCACGGTCCGGCGCCGGTCGTGCTCGTCGGGCTGGCGGCGGACCCAGCCGGTCGCCTCGAGGCGGTCGACCAGGCTCGTCACGGCCGCCCGGGACAGGGAGATCCGCGAGGCGAGCTCGCTCATCGGCATCGATCCGTAGACGCGAAGCTGCGCCACCGCCATCCGCTCATGGGTGCCCAGCTCCGAGACGGTGCGCCACTGCGTGCGCAGCGACTCGACCGCGATCGTGACCCGGTCGACGAGCAGCGGCAGCTGCTCTCGCGCGTCCCGTACCTCGGGCATCTGTGCGTTCTGGCCTGCGGTTCCGTTCGGGCCGAAGATCGTGCCCACCTCCCACGTTGTCGGGTGTGGTCGTGCCGGGCGAACGTGCGCTCGATGCGACCTGCTGTGTCATGTACAAGTACCCGACTACGGTTTGCGGTTCGTCCAACGCACGAACTTTCTACCACGATACGCTGAGAAACAGGAAGTTTGCGTGAGTTTTCGTGGAGAGGTTGTCCGGGGGGAGTGGCCGGGTCCCGCCGGTTCCCGCGGCCGGTGGCGGCGCGCCGTCACGCGCGCGCGGTGCGCACGTCCGCGAAAGCTGCGAGGCTGTCCGCATGGACGCGACGACGAGTGGAATCGAAGCACGCGACGACGAGCAGCTCACGGTCCTCGTGATCGGCGGCGGTGGGCGCGACCATGCGCTCTGCCATGCGATCGCAGCCTCGCCGCGATGCGCGCAGCTGCACGCCGCGCCCGGCAACGCCGGCATCGCTCGCATCGCGACCTGCCACCCGATCGAGCTCGACGACCACGATGCGATGGTGGCCACGGCAGTGCGGCTGCAGCCGGACCTCGTGATCGTCGGTGCGGAGGATCTGCTCGTGGCGGGCGTGGCGAGCCGCATCCAGGCCGAGGGGATCACCTGCCTCGGCCCCACCCGCGAAGCAGCGCGCCTCGAGGGCAGCAAGGTCTTCTCGAAGGAGCTCATGGAGCGGGCCGGCGTCGCCACGCCCGCGTGGCGTGCCTGCAGCGAGGTGGAGTCCGCGCATCGCGCGATCGACGAGCTCGGCGGCGCCGTGGCCGTGAAGGCGGACGGGCTCGCCGCAGGCTGCGGCGCGATCGTCTGCCCGGATCCCGAACGAGCGCGAGCCGCGGTCCAGTCGCTGATGGTCGACCGGATCTTCGGCGACGCCGGCGCGACGATCATCGTCGAGCAGCTGGTCGACGGCGACGAGGCGAGCGTGATGGCGCTCGTCGACGGCACGACCGTAGTGCCGCTCCCGGCTGCGCGCGACTACAAGCGACTTGCCGACGCCGACCAGGGCCCCAACACGGGCGGCATGGGTGCGCACGCGCCGAGCGCCGACCTCGACTCCGACCGTGCTGCCGAGCTTGCACGCGAGGTGATCCAGCCGATCGTCGACGAGTTGGCGGCAGCAGGCACGCCGTTCCGCGGCGTGGTCTACGCAGGCGTGTTCCTTACCGACGACGGCCCGCGCGTGCTCGAGTACAACTGCCGGTTCGGCAACCCCGAGACGCAGGCGCTCGTGCGCATCCTCGGCAGCCGCGACCTGCTCGACCTGCTGCATCGGGCCGCCATCGGCAACCTCGCCGGCATCGACGCCGTGACCGCGCATGGCGCCGCCGTGGCGGTCTGCATTGCCGCCGAGCACTACCCCGACATGCAGCTCGAGCCGGCCCCAGTCGTGGTGACGGGGCTCGATGCCGCATCCCGAGTGCCCGGGGTCGAGCTCTTCTGCGGCCTCGCCCATGCGGGCGCGAGCGACGACGAGCTCGTCGCGCTCGGTGGTCGCGTGGTCACCGTCAGCGCCTGGGCCGAGGACATGGCGACGGCGGTCGAGCGCGCTTACGCGGCCGCCGAGCTGATCCAGGTGCCGGGGCGCCAGCTGCGTCGCGACATCGGCCAGCCGGCGCTCGACCGGGCGCCGGTCGGCTGCTGCTGATCCCCGTCGCGTCGCTCAGTTCGCGCGCGCGGCGAGCTCGCGGACGATGTCCTCGTCGCTGATCCCGAGCTGCGGCGACCGCTCACGCGGATCGCTCGTGGCTGCACGCGCGCGCTCGCGCCGTCGTCGCTCCACTCGGGTGTCCCGTGGGGTCACGGCTTCGGCGTGGCGATCGCGGTGCCCGCTGTGTCGGTGGTGCTGGTCGTACATCGTGGCCTCCTCGCGTGGTGAATGATTGCTCACTAACAAGTTCTCGCAAAAAAAGACGTGGCGTGATCAGTTGCAGGAATCGGGCTGCCGCGTGCAGCCGTCGATCAGCCTCGTGCCCCAGTCGGTCGGGTCGATCGGCAGGCGCATCGCGGTCACCACGTTGAGCAGCATGCCCTTGGCGAAGAACCGTGAGACGCGTTCGTCGTCGGCGCCGGACACCTGCTCCGCGAAGCGGACCAGCCGGCCGTATCCCACGCGCATCGCCTCGCGGATCTCGGGGTTCCCGCACGCCGCGTAGCCGGCGAGCTGCAGCTGCAGCCGCTGCGGGTTCGCCACGATCGTCTCCGAATACGCATTGCCGATCGCCTGCAGTGCGTCCTCGCCCCGCAGGTCGCCTGCCGCTTCCTCGAACATCGTCATCGTCTCGTCGAAGCAGCGCTCGATCGCGGCGAGGAACAGCTGCTCTTTCGAGCCGTAGAGCCGGAACACGTAGGGCTGCGAGATCCCCGCGGCCTTGGCGATCCGCTCCGTCGAGCCACCGACGTAGCCGCGGCTCGCGAACTCCGACATCGCCGCCTCGAGCAGGTGCTCGCGGCGTTCGGCTGCGGTGCTTCGGGTCGTTGGAGGGGTCGTTGCCATCGTCGTGTCGTGGACTTGTGAGTCCTCACTCACGACAGTAGCCGTTCACGGGGTGGCCCGCAACCGCCGGCAACCGGTAACGTCGCTGCAACCGGCGTCGCCCGTGCGGCGCACGAACGATCGAAGGGCACCGAAATGCGAATCGGCGTGATGGGAACCGGGATGGTCGGCAAGGCGATCGCGACGCGGCTCGTCGAGCTCGGCCACGACGTGCGGATGGGGTCGCGCAGCGCGAGCAACGAGGCTGCCGAGGCGTGGGCCGCCGAGCATGGCGAGCGTGCGACCAACGGCGACTTCGCCGACACGGCCGCGTTCGGCGAGCTCGTGTTCAACTGCACGTCCGGGCAGGGCACGCTCGCCGCGCTCGAGCAGGCCGGCGCAGACAACCTCGCGGGCAAGGTGCTGGTCGACGTGGCGAATCCGCTCGACTGGTCGACGGGCGAGCTGCGGCTGACGGTCTGCAACACCGACAGCCTCGGCGAGCAGGTCCAGCGCGCGCTGCCGCGCACGCGCGTGGTGAAGGCGCTCAACACGATGAACTGCTCGGTGATGGTGGAGCCGGGGCTGGTGGCGGGCGACGACCACCTGGTGCTGATGTGCGGCGACGACGCCACCGCCAAGGCCGATGTCGCGGCGCTGCTCGGCGAGTTCGGGTGGACCACGGACCGGATCGTCGACCTGGGCGGGATCACCGCGGCGCGCGGCCAGGAGATGTTCCTGCCGCTCTGGGTCGAGCTGATGCGCGCCCGTGGCAGCGCCACGTTCAACCTCGCGATCCGCGGGGCGGGCCCCGCGTGACTCCGGACGCGGAAACGGCGATCGCGGCGTTCGCGGATCAGGTCCACGACCTGCTGCACGAGCGAGCGCTGTCGATCGGAGCGATCGACGTGGCGGTGGAGGTCAACGACCTGCACGTCGACGGCGAGGTGCTCTTCGGCAGCGGGCCCGACATCGGGTTCACGCTTGATGCGGAAGCGGGCGCGTGCAGCTACTGCGAGCTCGTCCCGCCGGACTCCGAGCAGTGGCTCGATGCCCGGTGCGACGGCTTCGACGTGCTCGGCCTGCCCGCGGGCGCCGCTGGGGACGAGGCGCGGCGTGCGGCCGCGCTCGAGCTGCTCCAGGGGCTGCTCGACGCGCGCCGACCGCTCCTCAAGCGCTGACAGCGCGACCCGCGCTCGGTCAGGCCGTGCGCAGCAGCGTGCGGTACTCGGCCGTCGACACGTTCTCCGCAGCGTCGCGGACCTGGACGTAGATGCCCTTCACGCCCGGGCCGTCGGTGAGCGGTGCGTCGAACTCGGGCGTGAATTCTTCCCAGGCGCCCCACTCGCCGTTCTCGTCGGCGATCCGCATCTGCACGGCGCCGCGATCGTCGCTCACGTCGAGTACGACATGCGCGGTCGGCGTGTCGACCGACGCCGGCAGCGTCACCGACGAGATCGTCGGCGCCGTGGTGTCGGGCTTCGGCGCCTCGCGCATCGGCGGGACCTCGCGGGTCTCCGCCTCGGTGCGACGCATGACCATGCCGGTCTCGGTGCTGATCGCGTTGCCGAGCGCATCGACCGCGAGGCCATGCGAGCGCTCGATGGTCGCGTCGTCGCGCCGTCCCACGTCCATGCTCAGCAGGTACTCGCCGTCGGGCGTGAACTTCTGGATCTGCGCGCCTGTCGTGTTGAGCACGTACACGTCGCCCCACTGGTCGATGCCGACGTCGTACGGCGCCGCGAACATCCCCGGCTCGGTGCTGCCGGTGCGGTTCGGGTCCGTCTCCGCGGTGGCTCCCCACATCAGCGTCGAGGCGTAGCTGCCGTTCTCCTGCAGGTCCCAGCGCTGGACGCGGTTGTTGCCGATCTCGGTCGTGTAGACGGTGTTGCCGTCGCGGGACACGGCGATCCCGCCGAGCGCCCAGTAGAAGCGCCCCTGCTCCCAGCTCGAGGGCTCGTCGGGGTTGCCGTCGACGTACGAGCCGAACCGGGTGATGAACTTCCCGTCGGCGTCGTACTTGATCACCATCGACATGTTGTTGCTGGTCCAGGTTCCGTCGGCGATGAACAGGTTGCCGTGCGCGTCGGTGGCGATGCGCATGCCCTCGGGGTCGTGCATCGATCCACCGTACGGGAACTGCTCGAGCTTGAACGAGGAGTCGATGCTCCAGCTGCCGTCCGCACCCTTGACGTACTTCTGCGGCAGGTAGCGCCCGCCGACCTTGCTCACGATGAACGCGGACGCGCCGTCGGGGGCCGGAGCCACGTCCACCGCGCCCTGTGGCACGGGAATCGATCCGACCTGGTTCTGGTCGGTGTCGAAGATCTTCACGGTCGAGCCGACGGCGACGTAGAGGTTGCCGACCTCGTCGGACTGGCCGCCGCCCTGGCCGCTCGTCGCAATCGGTCGGACCTCGTACGACTCGACGCGTCCGGCGGGCACGACCGGTGCGGGATCTGCATCGTCGACGGGCGCGGGATCCTCGACCGGATCTGCATCGTCGACGGGCGCGGGATCCTCGACCGGATCCGCATCGTCGACGGGCGCGGGATCGTCAGCCGGTACCGGCGGCTCGACGGGCACCGGATCGGTGCTCGGAGTCGTGGGCGTCGAGTGGTGGTGACGGTGATGGTCGTGGTGTCCGCGGACGTCACGTCGGTGGTGGTCGTCGTCGCCACCACCACGGATCCACGGGTTGTGGCCCAGCGCGTGCTGCAGCGGTGAGCCGAACCACGATGCGGGCCATCCGGCGAGGTGCGGCTTCGGCAGCATCGGCGACCTCGGCATGGCCGACGCCTTGGTGCCCGCCTCGGTGGCAGCGCCGGAAGCGGCCGCGACGCTCGAGGCCGGTGACGAGGCCGGCGTCGCGGCGACGTAGGACGCGGGTGCGTGCGGCGCGTCGTCGAGCGTCGGTGCCTGAGCCAGCTCACCTGCGCTCGACGTTGCCATCGGGGTGGCCGCGCCTGCAGCAGCAACCTGGGTCGCCTGCATCGGCGACCCGCATCCACACGTCGATCCACAGCCCATGTCGTCCCCCTCGTCGCGTCCCTGCGACCCCTGTGCGGACACGGCCGGGCGGTGGCCGTATCTCCTCGCACGTCTCCACCGTGCCACCGAATCGGCGACCTGTCGAGCGTCGCGCCGCCGATCAGGCCTCGGCGCGCGACGCGTCGGACGCATTCGCGAGCGACGAACGGCGAGCGTGTCGGATGTCCCTTGTGGGATCGGTTCGCGTGGGTTCTCATGGAAAGCGCACGACGCATTCGAGGGGACGATGGCGTCGAGCGACGAGGGGGACGGGGCGAAGGAATGCTCCTGGGCGGCAACAACTTCTCGCTGACCGACACGGTCGGCACGCCGGGAGGCGCGATACGTCCGGTCGTGGCGCCGGTGGGCTCCGTTCGCACCACGACGGCGACGACCGGGGGCGGCGCTGCGGGGAGCGGAATCCCGGCCGAGCGACGCCAGCAGCTGATGCAGGGTCTTGCGCCGTCGAATGCCGCGGAGCAGGCGTGGGTCGGCGCCGTCCAGGCCGTCTACGACGTCTTGGTCTCGGAAGTTGTCAGGCTCGCCCAGTCGCGCAGCGCGTACGCCGCCGGCCGGCAGGTCGCCGAGGACAGCTCGTTCGAGGCGCAGGTCCTGCAGCTCGTCAACGTCGAGCGTGCCCGCTACGGCCTGCAGCCGCTGTCCTACGACCAGCGTCTCGACATGGCGGCCGAGTCGCACAACATGCAGCAGGCGACGACCCGCACGATGGCGCATGACGGCATCGGTGATGGTGACCCCGGGTCGCGCATCCGCGCCACCGGCTTCCGCCAGGCGTGGGGCGAGAACGTCGCGACCGGCCAGCTGTCGCCTGCGCAGGTCGTGCAGGAGTGGATGGCGAGCCCCGGGCATCGCCGCAACATCCTCGACCCCAACTATCGACTGCTCGGCGTGTCCTACCTCGTCGGGGGCGACGGCCGCACCTACTGGGCGCAGGAATTCGGCGCGGCAGGATAGGTCCCGGCGGTCGGTTACGGTCCATACGGCCCTGTCGGAGCCTGCATCGCCGGGTGCCGCGTGTAGGGTGGATCGGTCCGTACCACACCGACCGAAGGTGAACCTCCGCCATGACCGTCCGACGAACCATCACGCTCGCCGCGGCCCTGCTCGCATCCGTCCTGCTGCTCGCCGGCTGCGGCAGCGAGATGTCCAAGTCCGAGTACCAGAAGGAAGTCAAGAAGATCGGTGACACGGTCCAGAAGGACTTCGACAAGCTCGACTCCGGCACGCCCGACGCAAAGACGATCAGCGGCGCGCAGGACACGCTCGAGAAGGCCGCCGACGACCTGGCGGACCTCAACCCGCCGAAGGACGTCGCCGACCTCAACGACGAGCTCGTCTCGGTGCTCCGCGACACCGCGAAGGTGTTCGGCGCGATGGCGCCGCTGATGGAGAAGGCCGCCAAGGACCCGACCTCGCTCGACGAGGGCGACACGAAGGCGATGGAGAAGGTGCAGACCGACTTCGGCAAGATCCAGGAGCGCATGGACAAGGTCCAGAAGGGCTTCAAGGACAAGGGCTACGAGGTCGGCCTCGACAACTGATCACGATCGTTCGCCCCGACGGGCGGCGGCTCACGTAGCGCGGAATCGCTGCACGGCCAGGAGGCTCCTGCCTCCGCCGCGCACCACGACGCGCAGCGCGAGTCGCCGCCCGTCGAGTCGTTCCGGCACGAACATCCGCGGGCACCGGAACGACGTTCGCTTCGTGGTGGTCGGGTGCACGACCCGAATCCGCCGGGCGATACGCCGCTTGCCCATGTGCACGCTGCACGTCACGCGAGCGACCGCCGCGTTCGACATGAACGAGCCGCGCGTGTCGAAGGCCGTCGAGTGAACGTCCTGGACGTAGGTGCCGCGCATCTGGCGCAGCAGCGTGGGGACGACGAACCGCGTCGCGTCGGTCCAGGCCGACTCCGCCGGCGCCACGCCGTCGGCGGTTCGCCAGGCCGCACGCCAGTACCAGGTCCCGGAGTGGAGCGGCGTGGCGACACGCGTGCTCGTGGCCGATCCGAGGTCGACGAGCTGCACCGTCGCGGAGTCGGTGACCGGCGTGCCGGATGCGTCGAGGTCGCCGCTGCGACCGATCCGAAGCTCCGTCACCACCTCGCCCGCGGGACCGCTCGTCCAGCTGAACGACGGTCGGCCGGTCGTGATCCGGTCGGCCGGCCCCGACACCGCAGGTGCGGTTGCGGCGAGCGCGGGTGCCGGAGCGATCGTTGCGGCTGCGAGCAGCGCGGTGGTCATCGTTCGGATTCGCACGTGCATATCCTCCCGTGGGTGGTCTCGTGCGGGTTTGCCCTGTCGAGCGAACGGCTACGCCCATCGCTGTGGACCGTATCGCGACCGTCAACCTGTCGCTCTTCGTCATCGCCGTCACCTTCACGTACGCGGGCGCGGTCGCCGCGCGCGCGTGGCTGACCGGTCGAGCGCGATCGCTGCGCTGGATCGCGCTCGCGATGTTCGGGCTCGCATTCGCGTGGCTGACGTTCCGGTTCAGCAGCTTCTCGACGACGGCCGACAACCGTGGCGCGATCTACGTCGCGGCGTTCGCCGCGATCACGATCGCGCAGTGGTCGCTGCTGCGATTCGCGATCGAGCTGGCGGAGTCGTCGACCCGGACGCGCCGGATCGCAGACATCGCGTTCGGGACCACGATCGCCGCCGAGCTGGTGATTCCGGACCGGATCGCGTTCGGCATGTACGCGGGCCCTGCGCAGGCGACGTTCGTGCACGTCGTGATGGCGCTGTTCTCGATCTACGCCACCGGGCTCGGCGCGGTGCTGCTGTGGCGGGCGGGGCGGCGCATGCCGTCGCTCGTGCGCAACCGCTATCGCATGCTGGCGATCTCGATCGTCACCCTCTACGCCGCCATGACGCTCGCCGGCGTGCGCGAGTACCCGGCGCTGCTCGTCTTCGCGCTGCTGCTGATCGGATCGACCCTGCTCATCGTCGTGGCTGCGATGCCACCGCAGTGGCTGCGCGACGCGTGGCAGGCGCCGCTCCTTCGTCGCGTGCTGCGGGAGCTCGCGGACGTGTCCGGAATGACCGATCAGGATGCTGTCCGCGCGCGGCTGCTTCCGACGATCGCCCGCGCCGCTTCCGCACAGCGCGCAGTGATGCACGACGCCGGATCCGGTCGCGAGCTCGAGACGTTCGGCCCACGGTCCGACGCGGCGGTCGAGCGCGTGCTGCTCCCCTCGGGATCGATCGCGCTCGACCTGGTCGGCGTGCCGCACGACCCGTTCTTCGGCGGCGAGCAGCGGCAGCTCGTCGAGGATCTCGCGCTGCACCTGCAGGTCGCGCTGGAGCGGTGCTCGCTGATCGCCCGCGAGCGCGATGTCGCATCGACGATGTCGGCCGCGAACGTCCGGCTGCGCAGCGCCAACGCCGAGCTGGTCGAGCTGGCCGAGCTGCGCGACGGGTTCGTCGCGATCGCATCACACGAGCTGCGAACCCCGATCACCACGATCGTTGGATTCACCCGGACGCTGCTCGACCTGTGGGACGACATCGAGGATCCCGAGCGTCGTCGTTACCTCGAGCTCGTCGACCGTGACGCCCACCGGCTGTCACAGCTCGTGAGCGACCTGCTGATGCTCTCGTCGGTCGAGTCGCCCGACTTCCGCGTCGTTCGCGAGCGCGTCGACGTGGGCGCCCTGCTCGGGCAGGTCGTCGCCGATGTCGGAGTCGATGCGGCAGGCGTGGAGCTGCACGTCGAGCAGTCCTTGTCCGTGCACGCCGATCCGCGGCTCGTGCGGCAGGTGTTCGTGAACCTCGTGGCCAACGCGACGCGACACGGCGCACCGCCGATCAGGCTGCGTGCGCGCCCGGTCGGCGAGTTCGGCGACAAGGTGCAGGTCGAGGTGCGCGACGAGGGTCCGGGCGTTCCGGAGGAGTTCCGTGATCGGCTGTTCGGTCGGTTCGCGCGCGCGGACCAGTCCGCTGCGATTCCGGGCAGCGGGCTCGGCCTGTTCATCGTGCGCAGGCTCGTGGAGGTGCAGGGCGGTCGGGTGTGGCTCGAGGACGACGACACGCACGGCGGCGCGTGCTTCGTCGTGGAGCTGCCGTCGTCGGCCGCCAGGCCGGCCGCCACGTGGGGCGGCTGAGCAGCGTCCGACGCGCTCGTCGCGATCAGAAGTTCGCGGTGGCAGGATCGGGTCCGATCCGGCCGGCGCTGCCGCGGTCGAGCGCATCGAGACGCGCCATCTGGTCGTCGTCGAGCACGAATCCGAACAGGTCGATGTTCGCCGCGATCCGGGCCGCGTTCTGCGACTTGGGGATCGTCACGAACCCGTGCTGGACGTGCCAGCGCAGCACGACCTGAGCCGGCGTGATCGCGCTGCCGAGCTGGCCGGCGATCTCCACGACCACCGGATCGGCGAGCAGCTCGCCGCCCTGGCCAAGCGGGCTCCAGCCCTGCGTCGCGATGCCCAGCCGCTCGTGCGCGGCGCGCAGCTCGCGCTGCTGCAGGTACGGGTGCAGCTCGACCTGGTTGATCGCGGGAACCTCGCCGGCCGCGTCGATCGCGCGCTTGAGGTGCTCGGGATGGAAGTTCGACACGCCGATCGAGCGCGCAAGCCCCTCGTCGCGCAGCTGCACGAGCGCCTTCCACGTCTCGACGTACCGGTCGCGCGCAGGCGAGGCCCAGTGGATCAGGTACAGGTCGACGTAGTCCATGCCGAGCCGTTCGAGGCTCGCCTCGAGCGCGCGGCGCGCCGAATCGATGCCGCCCTGGTCGTCGTTCCACAGCTTCGTGGTGACCCAGACGTCCTCGCGCGGCAGCCCGCTCGCGCGGACGCCGTCGCCGACGCCGCGCTCGTTGGCGTAGATCGCCGCGGTATCGATGTGGCGGTAGCCGGAGTCGAGCGCCACGCGAACGGCATCGGACGCGATCTCGTCGGCGACCTGCCACACGCCCAGGCCGAGCTGTGGGATCGCGCGGCCGTCGGCGAGCTGGATGGACGGGACTGCTGCGGGTGCGGTGATGTCGGACATGAGCGGATCATGCCCGGCTCGCACCGGTGGTGCACGCGCAGGTGCGCGCAACGACGGTCGTCGTCGTCAGCGCTGCTTCGGGGCTGCTGCACCGAGGCGGATCGAAGCCACGATCGGATCGTGGTCGCTCGTGCCGAAGGTGGTGCGTGAGTTGAAGCGCTTCTTGAGTGAATCCTTCTGCGTGTTGCGGTGCAGGATCTGCACCGACTCGACCGCGTCCTGCATGTCGGGCGTGACGAGCAGGTGGTCGAGCAGGTCCTTCTGGCCCCGATACACGTACGAGTAGCGATCCGACTCGGGCAGGGCCGAGAGCGCGTCGTGCAGGCGCGCGCTGCCGTCGGCGCGGCGCTGCAGGCTCTGGTAGGCGCCGTCGTTCCAGGTGGCGTTCAGGTCGCCCACCACGAACACCGGGATCGACGGCTCGGCACCGTGGAGCGCGTCGACGAGCCCGCCGATGAACGCACCCTGCGCCTTGCGTCTCGGCTCCCAGAAGTCGCCGCCGAGCTTCGACTTGAAGTGGTTGTTGATGATCGTGAACGCGGCGTAGTGCGCGTCGTCGGCGCCGGCCATGCCGAACGTCGCGACCATCGAGGCGCGCGCGAAGAGCCGGTCGCTGCCGATCAGCTTCGGATCCTCCGGCGGCAGCGTGGTGACCGGGTTCGGCTCCTCGAGCGAGCGGAGCGTCAGCCGGGTGCTCCGATACAGGATCGCGTTGCGGATGCCACGCGTGTCGGCCTTGCCGCTGACCAGATAGTGGTACCCGAGTCCCGCAAGCTGCGGCATCGAGATCAGGTCCTGCAGCACGCGCTCGTTCTCGATCTCCTGCAGCGTGACCACGTCGGGCGCGCCCATGTCGCGGGCGATCATGCCGGCAAGCTTCACGGTGCGGGCGTGGTACTGCTCGGGCGTGTAGACCGTGTCGCGCGAGTGCGGATCGTCCTCGGTGTCGAACACGTTCCACGCGTTGAGCTGGCCGATCGTGACGCGCGGTTCGTCGCCGGGTGCTGCTCCGGCGGCGGCTCGGCTCGTGGTGGCGGTACCGGTCCCCAGCTGCATGGCACGTCTCCCCTCGTGGCACGGACCATACGACCCTACCTGCTCGGCTCCGTGAGCGTCGCGGGGCGTGGGATCACGGTCGAGCGGGAAACCCGAGCGAACGGTGAATCGGCTACAGGGGGAGCCCCACGCATGTCTGAAACAGTGACCATCGAGATTCGCGACAACGGCCCGTACCGGGTGACCGGTCCGGTCCGGATCGTCGACCAGGACGGCAACGAGGTCGCACACGAGGGTGATGTCGTGAAGCTGTGTCGTTGCGGTGCGAGCGCGACCAAGCCGTTCTGCGACGGCGAGCACTCGCGCATCGGCTTCCAGGCCGCGCAGCGCGCGCTCGACGCGGAGTGATGGCGGCTGCCCCGGCACGCAACCTGCTCTCGCTGCAGCAGGTCGGCCGAAGCTACGGCACGCGCGACGTGCTCGCGGACGTGTCGCTCGGGCTGAGCGCCGGCGAGCGGATCGGGATCGTGGGCCGCAACGGCGACGGAAAGTCGACGCTCCTGCGGCTCATCGCGGGCCTGGAGGAGCCGGATGCGGGCGTGGTGACGCGCAGCTCCGAGCTCGACCTGGTGATGGTCGGGCAGGGCGACGACCTCGACCCGGCCGCCACGATCCGGCACGAGCTCGTCGGCGACCTCGCCGACCACGAGTGGGCCGCCGACCCGCGCATCCGTGGCGTGCTCGACGGGCTGCTCGGCGGGGTGGCGCTCGACCGGTTCCCCGACGGCCTCGACACGACGATCGGACCGCTCTCCGGGGGTGAGCGGCGCCGGATCGCGCTCGCCAGGGCGCTGCTGACCGACGTGGAGCTGCTGCTGCTCGACGAGCCGACGAACCACCTCGACGTGGAGGGCGTCGACTGGCTCGCGCGGCACCTCGCCGCCCGCCGCGGAACGGTCGTGGTGATCACCCATGATCGCTGGTTCCTCGATGCGGTGTGCACGCGCACCTGGGAGGTCGTCGACCGGACGGTCCACCAGTTCGAGGGCGGGTACGCGGCGTGGGTGCTCGCGCGAGCCGAGCGTGATCGCCAGGCGGCGGCGAGCGAGTCGCGTCGCCGCAACCTGCTCCGCAAGGAGCTCGCGTGGCTGCGACGCGGCCCGCCCGCGCGCACGTCGAAGCCGAAGTTCCGAACCGATGCGGCGCAGGCGTTGATCGCCGACGAGCCCGAGCCGCGTGACCGCGTGGAGCTGCTGCGGTTCGCCGCGAGTCGACTCGGCGATCGCGTGCTCGACGTGGAGGACGTGTCGGTCAGCTACGGCGACCGCTCCGTGCTCGACCACCTGACCTGGCGGCTCGGGCCGGGCGACCGCGTGGCGCTCGTCGGCGTGAACGGATCCGGCAAGACCACGCTCGTTCGGCTCGTTGCCGGCGAGCAGGAGCCCGACACCGGCCGCGTCGACCGGGGCACGACCGTGCGGCTGGCACACCTCACGCAGGACATGGCGGAGGTCGACGGGGACCTGCGGGTGATCGAGTCGCTCGAGCAGGTACGGCAGACGACGACGACCAGCGACGGCTACACGCTCACCGCGGGGCAGCTGGTGGAACGCTTCGGCTTCAAGGGTCCTCGCGCGTACGCGCGCGTGCGCGAGCTGTCGGGCGGCGAGCGGCGCCGCCTGCAGCTGATGCGGCTGATGATGGAGGAGCCCAACGTGCTCCTGCTCGACGAGCCGACCAACGATCTCGACATCGACACGCTCACCGCGCTCGAGGACCTGCTCGACTCCTGGCCCGGCACGCTCGTGGTGGTGAGCCATGACCGCTACTTCGTCGAGCGGGTGTGCGACGACGTGTACGCGATCGCGGCGGGCGGCGACATCAGGCATCTGCCACGCGGGATCGACCAGTACGTCGAAGAACGTCGCGTCGCGCTCGAGCGCGAGCAGGAGCAGGCGCGGGGCGCCGCCGCCGCGACGGATCAGAAGCCGGCCGCGTCGGACGGCCCGACGAACGCGCAGCGTCAGCAGGCGCGCAAGGACGTGCAGCGCCTCGAGCGCCAGCTCGAGCGAGTGGCCGAGCAGGAGCAGGAGCTGCACGACCAGATGGCTGCGTCCGCCGACGACCACGTGCGCGTCGCGGAGCTGGACCGTACGCTTCGTGAAGCGACCGCAGAACGCGAGCGCCTCGAGGAGGCCTGGCTTGCCGCGTCGGAACTGCTTGACGGTTGAAGCGACGGTGCAGATCAGGCCCGGTCGGGTACGGTGCATGACGATGCGCCTCGCCGCCTCCGTCATCTCACGCTCGCCGCTGGCGACCCGGCCGGCCGTGCTGCTCGTCGCGATGCTGCTTGCGATGCTCGCGTTCCCGGCAACCGGACTCGCGCACGCGCAGCTGCGCGGCACCGACCCGGGCAACGAGGCGAAGGTCGAGCAGCACCCCGATCAGGTCTCGATCACGTTCAATGAGAACGTCACGGCGCCCTTCGGAGCAATCAAGGTGTACGGCCCCGACGGCTCGCGGGTCGATCGGCACACCACGGTCGACGGCCCCGAGGTGCATGCCGACATCGACTCGAAGCAGACCGGCACGTATGCGGTGTCGTGGCGCGTGACCTCCGCCGACGGGCATCCGGTGCGCGGGGCGTTCGTGTTCCATGTCGAGGAGTCCTCGGCCGACCAGGTCAGCCGCGACAAGGCGCTCGAGTCGTCGAAGGGCAACCGCGCGCTCGACATCGCGTTCGGAGTAGCGCGCGCCGCCTACCTGCTCGGGTTGCTGGTCGCGGTCGGCGGCGTGCTCTTCAGCGTGTTGAGCGCCGGCTCGTGGCAGCCGCGGCTTCTGCGCAGCTCGCTCGTGCTCGCGATCGTGGCCATGGGCGCGGCGTTCGTGCTCGATGCGGCGATCGCTGCCGGGCTGACGATCGGCGAGACGCTCGACGGCGCGATCCTGCAGGAACAGGCGTCGACGGTGTACGGCAGCGCCACGATGGTGCGACTCGGGATCGCGATCGTCTGTCTGGCGGCAACGCTCGTGATCGGCACCAGCCGCTGGCAGCGCCCGGTCGTACGATGGATCGTGCTCGCGCCGTTCCTCGCGCTCGCCGCGAGCCTGTCGCTCTCCGGACACGCGGTCGGCGACGACGTGTCGGTGCTTCGCCTGCCGTTCGACATGCTGCACTCCGTCGCCGCCGCAGCATGGCTCGGCGGCCTGGTGCAGCTCGTGCCGTGGTCGCGCGCGACGCCCGTCGATCCCAACGTGCTCGATCGCTGGTCGCGGACCGCGATGGTGGCGGTCGGGGTGCTCGTGGTGACCGGCAGCTGGGCGGCATTCGAGGAGATCGGGTTGTCGATGGACGCGCTCGTGTCGACGACCTACGGCCGGCTTGTCCTGGTGAAGGTCGTGCTGCTGGTCGCGGCGTTGCCGCTCGCGAACCTCAACCGCACGAGGACGGTGCCTGCGGTCCGGCGCCGCGACGCCGATTCGACGGCGCAGCTTCGGTCGTACGTGCGCGCGGAGATCGGGATCCTCGTGCTCGTGCTGTGCGCCACGGCGTGGCTCGTGCAGTCGGCCCCCGCCAAGGTGGAGCTGCGCCCCGGGTTCGTCGACAAGACGGTCGAGCTCAAGGACGGCGGTCAGGTCCAGCTGGTCATCGACCCGGCGGTCGTCGGCACCAACGAGGTGCACCTGTACGCGTTCGACAAGGACCTGCAGGTCGACGACGCGGTGACCGACATGTCGCTGACCGGCTGGAACGACGAGCGCGAGCTCGGGCCGCTCGAGATCAAGCTCGTGCCGTCAGGGCCGGGTCACTACACGACCCCCAAGGCGACGATCCCGTTCGACGGGAAATGGCGGTTCGATCTGGGGGTCAAGCACGGTCGCTTCGACGAGACGGTCGCGAAGTTCGACGCGGACATCGCATCGTCCGGAGACTGACATGCTGCGGATCGCCGACACGCTCGCAGCAACGGCGGCCGCACTGGCGTGCGCGGGGGTCGTCGTCGCCACTGCCTTCGCCCACGGCGGCGGGTCGGGCGACTATCGGTCGCGCGTGCTGAAGATCACGCCTGCGGACATGCCGATCGCGGCGGTGGTGCGCGACCGCGACGACCGCCTGCGGGTGACCAACACGGGCGACGACGAGCTGGTCGTGTACGGCTACGTCGACGATCCGTACGTGCGGATCGGCCGCGACGGCGTGTTCGTGAACCACAACTCGCCGGCGTTCTACGCGAACGACGAGCGCTACGGCGCCGACGTCCCGGAGGGACTCGACGGGACCCAGAAACCCGACTGGGTGCGCGAGGACGCAACCGACCCGACCTACGAGTGGCACGACCACCGCATCCACTGGATGCTCCGGACACCCCCGCCGCAGGTCGACACCGAGGACCCCGAACCGCAGCAGGTGTTCGGCTGGAAGGTGCCGTTCCGGTACGGCGCGACGAAGGGTGAGATCCAGGGCCAGCTCGACTACACGGGAGGGAAGGCTCCCGCGAGCACGACGTGGATCTGGTTCGCAGCGGGGTGCGGCGTGTTCGTGGTGCTGGTCGGGATCGCGTGGGGCGTCCGCCGCCGACGCGTCCGCATCCGCGCAGCGATGCAGCCCGACGAGCAGCCCGTGGACTGAGGCGTCAGCCCGACGGGTGCAGGCGTACGTCGGCGTGAATGTGCGCAGCGGCCGCGAGCAGGTCCTGGACCGGCTGCGGCGCGTGCTCGAGATCGGTGCGGAACACCTGCGGAGATTCGCTGCCGTTGCGGTTGACGACGAGCTCGATGTCGTTGCGATCGAGGCGACCGGGATCGGTGCCGGTGACCTCCGGGATCCACTGCTCGATCCGGTCGCGCTTCACCTGCTTCCAGAGCGACTCGACCGCACCCATCGCGTCCTCGCCGCGCAGGAACCGGGTCTCCGATCGCGATCCGCCGGCCGGGATCGGTCCGAGGTTGTCCTCGGTGTGCGCGGTGACGTGTCCGCGAAGCGGCGAGGTGCCGCTCTCGCCGACCACGTTCACGTCGAGCTCGTGCTGGCGCGTGCGAAGCGCGCCGAGCGGCTCGGTCCAGCGAACGGTGAACTGCGGAATCGGCGTGATCGCCTGCATGGCTACGACCTTTCGGGTGATGGTTCACCGATCGATCGACCGGCCGCGTCGGCTCGCATCGCGCTGCTCAACGGTCGTGGCCGCATCGGCCACGACGGCTGACCGCACCCAGCCGCGTCAGGTCACGCGGTCGCGCGCAGCGCCACGATCGACGAGAGCACGCGCCGGGGATCCATCACCGCGGAGCCCACGAGGTCGACCTCGCGGTTCGGACCGTCACGCAGCTCGACGCACATGTCGCACGTCTCGTCCTGGGTGATCCTCACGTCCGGGTCGCTGAACTCGTGCACGTCGCGCGCGCCGGCGAGCGGGCGCGGCGTGGCGACGAGGTGCCCGCCGGTGGCGAGGAACGCGGCGACCTGCTGCTGGAGCGCGCGATCCCGCCAGCGGCCGACCAGCTCGATGCGAAGCGGCTCGAGCGAGGCGGCGGTGTGCGCCGACACGTCGTTGCGGGTCACTGCGTGGCGGTGGTCGAACATCGAGTCGAGGCGGCGGCGCACGATGCCGCCACCGAACGTTCGTCCGAGCGCCCCGGCCGGCAGCGAGTACTCCACGTGGTCGACGAGCTCGCACGAACCGTCGTCGATCACCTCGATCCGGTGCTCGTGCCGCCAGTGGCTGAACGGCCCGCGCTCCATCACGTCGACGAACCGGTGGCCGGCGACGTATCCCTCGTGGCGAACGTCCCAGCGTTGTCGGATCGGTCCGAGCACGGGGACGGAGAGCGTCACGCGCATCGTGTCCTGTTCGATCGAGCCGGTGCGTTCGAGCACGATCGTGCCGTCGCCCGGCGGCAGCAGTCGCTCGAACGCCCCGTCGCGCAGGTGCCACGCGAACACCTCGGCCGCCGGGGCGTCGATCCGGGAACGTCGTTCGAACACGTCAGGTGCTGCCATCAACGCTCATGGTACGCCGAGTCGAGGCCGCGCGTGGGCACTAGCGCGCGCGAGACCACGAAATCCGTACCCCGTCGGTGCCATAGGGGCGAACTTCGGTGCGCGTGAAGCGGCGGGCGGGAAGGTCGGGGGCGTCGAACAGTGCCGCGCCCGCGCCGAGCGCAGTGGGTGCGATCGTCACCACGACCTCGTCGATGCGATCTGCAGCGAGCGCCTGGCCTGCGACGCTCCCACCACCCGCGAGCCAGACGCGATCGTGCCCGGCGGCAGCGATCTCGTCGAGCACCGGCACGATCTCGCCGGATCGCTGGTGGATCGGCGCGTCGGTGGGGCCGATCGCGGTCAGCAGGTGTTCGTCGCTCGAGAGCAGCCACGTCGGCAGGTCGGCGTGTGGCCAGCCGTGCCCGCCGGCGACGAGCCAACGGAGCGTGGTGCCGCCGATCAGCACCGCGTCGACCCCGTCGATGAACCGGTCGAACTCGTCCTCGGGCTCGCCTTCCGCGTCGATCGACTCGAGGAACGCGAGGTCGTCCGACGGATCGGCGATGCGGCCGTCCATCGACATCGCGGTGTACCAGATCAGGTGCATGCCCCCAGCGTGCCCCGTCCGCGCACCGGTCAAGCCGCGCGGGTGCCGACGTGGCCGCGCGGGTGCCGGTCCGGTCGCGCGGGTGCCGGTCCGGTCGCGCGCGGATCCCGGTCTGGCCGGGTGGGTGCCGGGGCCGCGGGAACGTCGGGGCCGCGGAGACGTATGTACGGAACCCGCGGTATCCGCGGTTTATGTACATACGTCTCGGCGACTCGGGGTGGCCCGCGCCCGTGCAGAGTCCAGTGCATGCGCCTCCAGCGGGGTCGATCGCGTGCCGATACGGACTCGGTGAATCGCGACGTTCGACAGGCGGAGCCGTCCGATGCCTCGCGGATCGAGGTGGACGACCCGGGTCGCGAGACTGCCCGGATCGACGGGGAGCGTGAGGCTCTGGCGGCGGGGCTGGGTGACGTGCGCGAGTCGTTCGCGCGCTGGAATCGCGATCCGGGTGCCGTGGTGCGGGTCTGGCTGGGCACGAGCATGCTGGTCGGGATCGCGCTCCTGCTGGCCACGTGGCTGCTGTCGCTGCGCATCGATCCCGACACGGTCGAGGCGATCAGGACGTTCGACCACCTCGATCCGCGCAGCGACGCGATCCATCTCGTCCGCCGCAACTCGCTCGTGCTCCTGATGCATGCGCTCATCTGCTTCGCGGGCTACATGGCCCTCACATCGATGCCGATCGTCGCGCAGGGTTACACGGGCTGGAAGCGGACGCTGCATCTCGCTGCCGGCCCGATCGCGATCGTGTTCGTCACCTCGATGACCATCAGCTCGTTCGCACTGCAGGCATGGACGCTCGGTAACGCGGCGCCCGCGATCGCCTCCGCATACGGCATGGGTACGGCGCAGCTGCTCGCACTCGTGTCGGTGCATGCGTTGCCCGAACTTGCGGCAGTGTTCCTGCCGCTCGGCGCGTGGCTCGTGCTCGCTCGCCGACGCGCGTACGAAGACCTGTTGGCAGGGAGCGTCTTCTCGACCGCCGTGGCGATCCCGCTGCTGGTGATCGCTGCGATCACCGAGGTCTGGGTCACGCCACGCCTGCTGGAGCTGGTCGCCGGCTGACGTGCGCCGCCCCCGGTGAAGATCGCCGGATTTCATGAGGTTCCGTGACGAAGTCGAGTCGGACTTGTCACGAACGTCACACTCATGTGACGAACCGAACGGCACCATCGCGGGATGGAATCCGTCAGCAGCTTGATCGCGCCCGTGGCCACTCGTCAGGCGCGTGCGTTCACCACGGCCCAGGCCGCCGCAGTCGGCATCGATCCGGACGCGCTGGAGCGTTGGGTGCGCGCCGGGCACGGGCGACGTGCGCAGCGCGGTATCTACGTCGCCGGTCCCGAACCTGATTCCATCGACACACGTCGCTGGATCGCGGTGCTCGCGGGTGGATCGGGTGCGATGCTCGGCGGACTGGCCGCGCTGTCCGCATGGGGCATCGATCCACGATCGGAGTCTGCGGTCGAGATCGTGGTGTCACGACGGACCAGGGCGATGCACGGAGCGCGGGTGATCCATAGCCGCACGCTCGATCCAGAAGATCGAAAGAACATTCGCGGAATGCCCGTGTCGACGGTCGAGCGAGCACTCGTCGATGTCGCGGGGCGCCGAACCGCGGAGGAGCTGTGCAAGCTGATCAGCGAAGCGGCGTTCCGTAATCGCCTCAATCGAGCGCGCCTGAGACGCTGCATCGCGCGGAGCGGCAACCGGGCCGGACGGGTGCGGTTGGAACGGGCGTTGCGCCTCTACGAGCGAGGCGATCGTGGCGTCGACAGCCGAAAGGAACGACGCTTCCTGGCAAAGCTGCGTCGCGCCGGCGTTCGAGGCATCCGCACGAACGTGTGGTTGTACCTCGATGGTGAACGAATTCGTGTCGATTATCTGATCGAGGAGTGGTCGCTCGCGATCGAGTTCGACCCGTCCGGTCACGAACGACCCAATGTGCGGCGAGAGGATCGGCTCAAGACCGCGCTCTGCGCCGCGAACGACATCGCCGTCATACGCGTGGACGAAGACCGGCCGGACGAAGGCCTCGAGGCGGTGTTGCAGCACATCGCCACCAATCCTCCAGCGCCGATCGATCGCGCCCTGCTGACGCCACCGCGCTCGCGCAGCCCCATCGGTCGATAGGACTTATGTACATAACCCGCGCCATGTGCGGATTCCGTACATACGTCCGCGAATTCGGTCCTCGGTCTCGGTACTCGACACGCTCGATGGGCTAGACGTATGTACATAACCCGCGCCATGTGCGGATTCCGTACATACGTCCACGCGACGCGGCCGCGGCGCGGGTGGGCACCGCTGGCGCGGGGTATGGTGGCGGCGATGGTGTTCGTGGCGCATGGAATCCAGGGGCGAGCCGACCTGCCGGTGCCGATACAGGCGTTCTACTGGGCCGCGGCGATCGTGCTCGTCGTGTCGTTCGTCGGACTGGCGATCGGCTGGCGTCGGCCGCTGCTCGCCGCGCTGCTCGAACGCACCGCGCGCCCGTGGAATCCCGGCCGGTTCGCGCGCACCGCGCTCGTCGTCGCCCGCGCCGTGTCCGTCGCCCTGCTGCTGCTGGTGATCGCCACCGCGCTCTTCGGCAGCACCGACCTGAACTCGAACTTCGCGCCGATCTGGGTCTTCGTGGTGTGGTGGATCGGGATCGCGCTCGTCGCCGCGACGGTCGGCGACTGGTGGCGCGCGGTGCACCCGATCGCTGCAATCGCGCGCCTCCTGCGCATCCCCGAGCACTCCACCGGGCGCCTCCCGGCAGCCGCCGGGGTGTGGCCGGCGTTCATCGGTCTGCTTGCGTTCACGTGGCTCGAGCTCGTGTATCCCACCGCGGCGAATGTGCGTCAGCTCGGCTGGCTCGTGCTCGCCTGGGCGATCGCTGCACTGCTCGCCACCTGGCGCTTCGGCATCCGCGACACCCTCGATCGCATCGAGCCGTTCGCCGCGTACACGCGAGTGCTCGGCCACATCGGCGTGCTTGGTGAGCGTCGCGCCGACGCCGACTCCGAGACCGATCCCTCGCTCGAGCGTCGCCCACCCGTGCTCGGCCTGCTGCGCCTTCGCGACGTGCCCGGCCTTGCCCCTTTCATCGGCCTGCTCATCGGCTCGGTCAGCTTCGACGGACTGAGCCGCACGATCTGGTGGAAGCAGCGCGTGGCATCCGCCACGGTCCGGCTCGTCGAGCGCGGAGTCGAGCCCATCCACGCCCAACGGATCCTCGGCACGCTCGGGCTCGTGATGATGGTCACGCTCGCGATCTCCGCATTCCTGCTCTTCGCCCGACTCGCCGCGATCGTGGGTCGACTGCCGCGCCGCACCCGATTCGGATCCGTCGCCGCCGCGTTCGCACCGAGCCTCGCTCCGATCGCGTTCGCCTACGTGATCGCCCACTACTTCTCGTTCTTCTGGTTCCAGTCGCAACAGGTCGTGCGGCTCGCCTCCGACCCGTTCGGTCGCGGCTGGAACCTGTTCGGCACCGACTCGTTCCAGGTCGACTACACGACCCTCTCCGCGAACGCGATCTGGATCGTGCAGGTCGTGGCGATCGTGGTCGGCCACGTGCTCGCGCTCGTGCTCGCGCACGACCGTGCGCTCGAGATCGAGGCCGACACGCCCGGCGCCCGCGGCGTTCGCTCGCAGTGGCCGATGCTCGCGCTGATGGTGCTCTACACGATCGGTGGCCTGTACTTCCTGAGCGAGGGACTCAACTCCTGACCCGCGGCGATCGGCGCGGCGAACCAGCCATCCCGGAATTCGTCGCTGCCTTCGGTGCGCAGGTTGCTGCGCAAACCTGCGCAAGGGTGCGTCGATGCGCGAGTGACGCGCGCGACCACGGGCATGGATCGCGTACCGCGGGTCCGCCGCAGCGGGTCCGCTGCAGTCGCGGATCGCGAGACCGCACACGTCACGCAACGACACGGAGGTAGCACACGACATGGCCGCAACCGCACCCACGAGCGCAGGAGTTCTCGGCGACGACAAGGCAGCAACGCGCGCAGAGATCGTCGAGCTGCTCACGACCGCCTACTGGATGGAGCTCGAGACCGTCATGAGCTACATGGCCAACTCGATCAACCCCGATGGCCTCCGCGCCCAGGAAGTGATCGAGGCGCTCGAGCAGGACATCCAGGAGGAGCTCGGCCACGCTCGCCAGTTCGGCGAACGCATCAAGGAGCTCTACGGCATCGTTCCGGGTTCCACCGACTTCAGCGCCGAGCAGACGTACCTGCAGCCGCCCGCGCACCAGACCGACATCGTGCACGTGATCAAGGGCGTGATCCAGGCCGAGAGCGGCGCGATCGAGCACTACGAGAAGATCATCGAGGCCACCGACGGCATCGACTACGTCACCCAGGACATGGTGATCGCGATCCTGCGCGACGAACAGAAGCATCGCCGACTGTTCGAGGGCTTCCTGCGCGAGTTCGAGCAGGACTGACCTTCGTGGCCGCTTTCGAGCGGCACCGGAAACCACTCCTGAGCAGGGGAGTTACGCAGGGCGGCCACCACTTGGCCGCTTTCGTGAAACACGGGGTCCGTGCGAACCCGAAGTACTGGCGAACATAGCGTGTGGCACTCGCCACCGGAGCACCGTCCCCCCTCGCGTTGCCGGTGTCCCCGTCCCCCCCTCGGACTCCGGCGACCAGCTCCACCGGCGAACTCGTCCCCCCGAATCGCCACACGCATCGCCACCGCGCGCCTCCCGTCCCCCCTTGCGGCGCGCACCGGCATACGAAGTCAGGCCCCGGCTCCCCAGCCGGGGCCGCTTCGTCTTCAAGCAGGCAGTCCGGCAGGGCGGGGCGACGACGACCTGGTCGTCAGCCGGTCACCGTGACGCGTCGGTACAGCGTCGCGCTCTCGCGGCCCGCGGCATCGCGCACCTGCACGTACACGCCGCGGTAGCCGATGCCCGCGCGGAGCGTGAAGCGCATCGTCGGCGCGTACGCCTGCCACGGACCCCAGGTGCCCCAGTCGTCGGCCATCCGTACCTGCGTCACGCCCACGTCGTCGGTCGCGGTGATCGCCACGTCGATTGCCGACGTGCGACTCGTCGCCGGCACGACCACGTTGCTCAGCACGGGCGCGGCGGCATCGACCGGCGCCGGTGCGGGATCCGGTGCCGGATCGGGTGCCGGTGCCGGATCGGGAACGGGATCGGGTGCGGGCGCCGGTGCGGGCTCGTTGCCGGTCAGCATCGTCAGTCGGTACACGATGTTGCTCTCGCGCCCGGCGGCGTCGCGGACCTGGACGTACACGCCGCGCAGCCCGATGCCGGCGGTGAGCGTGAAGCGAACCGTCGGGGTGAACGCCTGCCATGCCTTCCAGTTGCCGTCCTCGGTCGCCAGTCGGACCTGCGTGACCGCCACGTCGTCGTGCGCGGTGACCTTCACGTCGATGTCGCGCGTCGCGGTGGTGGCCGGCAGCAGCACCGCGTCGATCGCGGGCGCGCTCACGTCGGGAGCGGGCTGCGGATCCGGTGCGGGCACCGGATCAGGCGTCGGTACCGGACCAGGCGTCGGTACCGGATCGGGCACGGGCACGGGTGCCGGCGCGGGAGCACCATCGAGCGGGGGCCACGCCGGGAGCGCGCCGCCGTGCACGAGCCAGGTGCTCGTCTCGCCCGCGATCAGGTTGCCGCTCGCATCGGCAGCGATGTTGTGCAGCCGCTGCTGGTCGCCGTTGGGCAGGATCCCGGGCCCGGTCGTCCCGCGATTGCCCACGTACGAGCCGAACAGGAAGATCCCGTCCGCCGTGAACTTCTGCACGTACGTGCACGTCGTGCTCGCGACCCACACGTTGCCCCAACCGTCGACGGTCAGGTCGTACGGTGCGGCGAACTTCGTGGGCATGCACAGCCCGACGTGGTACGGATCCGTCGCCACGTCGTTGCCCCACTGCGTTGCGTACCGGTACGACCCGTCGGCCTGCTGGTCGAAGCGCTGGACGCGGCCGTTGTGCACCTCGCTCGTGTACACGTGCTTGCCGTCGCGTGACACGCCGATGCCGCTCAGCGAGTAGAACGTGCCGGTGTTCCACGTGTTGGAGAAGTCACCCCACTTGGCGAGCAGCCTGCCGGTCGGCGAGAACTTGGTCACGACGTGCGGCGCGGGATTCATCCACATGCCGTTGGCGACGTAGAGGTTCCCGTAGCCGTCGGTCGCGATCTGTCGGCCGTCAGCGCGGTAGGTGTCGCCCCAGTGCGTGAAGGTCGGCGCGACGTACGTGTTGTCCTGCGAGTACGTGCCGTCGAGGCCGCGCACGAACCTGCGCAGCGGGTACGTGCCGCCCCCGCTGACGTACACGTACGAGCCGTCGGGTGCGGGGGCCACGTCGTTCGCGCCCGGCATCCGCAGCGTGGTCGTGATCCGATTCTGGGGATCGAGCACGCGCAGGTAGTTCTCGAGCTTCTCGTCGTGGCAGATGAGGTAGGTGAAGCGCCGCTCGTCGGTCTGCCCGCTCACGCACTTCGTGCCGTAGTCGCGCAGCTGGAACTGCTCGGCCGCGGCAGCCGTCGACGGCAGGGTGCCGAATGCGGCAACCGTGACGAGGAGCATGGCGAGCAGGGGGAGTCGCCGGAGGAGCGCATGGGGGATACGCATGCATCGAGCGTCCCCCGAAAACGGCAGCGTGTCAAGCGTTCTGGCGTGGGCGCGGAGCGATCGCGTTCCAGTCGGCGCCGGTCCAGTCGAACTCGGCGAGCTCCTGACGCGGTCGCAGCGCGCCCGTCGGATCGACGTGCGACGCCGCGGCCCACTGGAAGCGAGGTCCTTCCAGGTGTCGCCGCAGGCGGCGCAGGTCGCCGCGTTGCGCGGCGCTGTACAGCAGCACCCCGACGGGTACGAACATGCCGGCGAGCGTGATCAGCAGCAGGTTCTGTGTGGCACCGGTGAACGGCAGCGTGCCACCCGGTGCGGCGGTTGCAGTCGGTGGCGCCACGGCTGCGCCGCCACCCGTGCCGCCGCCGTCCACCACCGGCGTGACCGGTGCCGGCGCCGCGACTGGCTGCGGCGTTGCATCGACCTCGATCGGCGCGACTGCGGGCTCGGCCGGCTCGGCCGGGTTCGCGGGCACGTCGCCGAACGCGGGCGTCACCTCGACCTCCTGGACCGCCGCGTTCGGGTCGAGCCCCGCTGCGGCATCGGCGGCGACGTCCGCAGGATTCGCAGCGGCCACGTCGACCTGCGGGAGCGCTCCGGCAGCACCCGGGGCTGCGGGCTGGGCGCCCGGCGCGGGCCGGTCAGCATCCGCTGCAGGTCCACCGCCACCGTCGACCACGACGGGCGGCATCGCTCCGGCGGCTTCGCCGCCTCCAGCCGTGGCTACGGCATCCGCGGCGACGGCACTCGACGTTCCCCAACACGCGGCCACGACAAGCATCGCGGCAACAGCGGTCAGGCCGGCTCCAGTTCGGCGCACCAGCATCCTGCTGACCTTCCCCCCACGACCATGCGCGGGCATAGCTCCCTCCACGACCAGTGCACCATCGATCCAGCGGTTCGACAACCAGTCGAAAGCGGCCACCGTCAGGCCCTGTGGAGCGCCTCCAGCCGGGCGAGCAGCGGCGCGACGGCCTCGAAGCGAGCCGGCAGGTCGTCGACTCCGTCGAACCGCATCCGCAGCAGGTGCGGGGGCCTCGGATCCGAGTCGATCGCCGCGCCGCACGTCACCGAGTCCACGCGCAGCTCGCGCAGCTGCGTCACGACCGCCGCCAGGGCGGCAGCGTCGATCCCGTCGGCCGGCTCCAGCTCGTCGGCCGCGCCGTCGGTGTGCCAGACGTTCGCCGGGATCTCGTGCTCGAGCAGCAGCACGCCCGCCTGCATCGCTCCATCGAGCGGCGCGGCGACGAGCTGCACGCGTCGCCCGTCGAGGTAGGTGTCGATCCACGGCGATCCGCGCCGAGGATCGAGCCGGCCGCCGAGCAGCTCGACCACGCGGTCACCATGCAGTCGCCGGAAGCGAAGCTGTGCGAGGCGACCGGTGCTGGTACGGGCGATCGCCGAGCGCAGCAGCGTCGACACCGCGATCAGCGCCGCGCACACCACGACCAGCCAGCCGAGGAACTCCAGGTTCACGTCCTGCATCGAACGCGATCCTACGTACCGCAGGACCTGCCGGCAGCCCGTCTCGCGCGTGCACGGGGGCTTGACGTGGATCGGCCCATCCCGGAGCCTTCGTGCGATGCGACGACTCCTCATGCTCCTCCTGGTCCTGTCCGTGCTCGCGCTCGGCGTGCTGATCGGCGTGCTGCTCGGCGGCGACGACGAACCAGGTTCCGCGACGAACGCGTCGGCGGCAGCTGCCACCGCGACGGACTCCGGCTCGCTCGAGCTCACCGTCGACCAGGCCGCGGTCGATGCGAAGCCCGGGGTCGCGGCGGTGCTCGACCAGGTCGACCTGGAGTCGGCCGTCGCCGAGCTCGACGACCTGCTGCGCCTGCCGCGCGACGTGACGCTCGCCGTGCGCGACGACCCCGACGAGGCGTACTACGACCCCGACTCGCACACGATCGTGCTGTCGCCGTCGCTCGTCGCACAGACCGCGAAGACGATGGACGACATCTACGACGACGCGCAGGACGCGCTCGTCGCTGCGGCCTCGAGCGTGCGGTTCACGGTGCTCCACGAGCTCGGTCACGCGCTCGTCGACGTGCTCGAGCTGCCGACCACCGGACTCGAGGAGACTGCGGTCGACGAGTTCGCCGTGGTCACCCTGATCGACTACCTCGATGATCCGATCGCCGTGCTCGAGGCGAGCGACGAGTTCGACGCCATCGCCGCGGTCCCCGAGGAGGCCGACTACTACGACGAGCACGCGCTCGACCAGCAGCGCTTCTTCCACATGCGCTGCCTCGTCTACGGAACCGATCCCGAGAAGTACGCCGACGAGATCGACGGGCTCGAGCTCGACGCAGGGCGAGCCGACCTGTGCGTCGACGAGTCGAAGCACACCCGCCGCGCGTGGAAGGCCCTGCTGGCGCCGTACGTCGACGCGTGAATCTCGCGGTACCGGGTAACCACGTCCGGTGTCCTCGACCGCCACACGCAGTCGCAGCGCCGCGAGCCGAACGATCGCCGCGATCCGTCCATGGCGGCCACGCCTGTCGTTCCTGCTGAGCCTCGTGCTGCTCGGCGTGGGTGGCGCGCTGTGGGCACGCCACGAGGCCGCCGATCGTGCCCTTCCTCGCGCCTATCCACCGATCCGGGTCGACGGCGCTGGGGCGACCTTCTCCGAGCCCGCGCTGCGTGCCTGGCTCAAGCAGTGGGATCCGAAGCGACGTATCGTGCTCGACTATCGCGGCGTGGGCTCGCCACGCGGCATCCAGCTGCTGTCGGCCGCACACGTCGACTTCGCCGCGAGCGACATCTCGCTCGATGCCGCGAAGCTGTCGGAGCTCGCCGACGTGGGGCCGGGCGTGACCCAGGTCCCGCTGCTCGTCGGCGCGGTCGCGGTGTCGTACGAGCTGCCCGGTCATGACGACCTTCGCATCGATGCCGCAACGCTCGCGGCGATCATGTCCGGCTCCGTCGCGTGGTGGGACGATCCGCGACTCGCGCGAACCAACCCCGGCGTTCGACTGCCACACCGGCCGATGCACGTCGTACATCGCGCCGAGCCGTCGGGCACCACCTGGATCTTCACGCAGTACCTGTCGAGCACGTCCAGGTCGTGGCGTCGACGCGTCGGCGCGAGCGCATCGCCACACTGGCAGGCAGGGATCGGCGCTCGCGGCAACGACGGTGTCGCGAAGGCGATCGCCGCCACGGTCGGGTCGATCGGATACCTCGAGGTCGCACACCTGCGTACCACGAACCTGCAATCGGCGCTCCTGGAGTCGCCACGGGGCGAATGGGTCGGCCCCGGCCGCGCCGCGATCCGACGCGCCACCACCTCGGCCGCGACCATAGCGGCGGGCGGCTCGCTGCTCGAATCCGACGATCGCTCGGCCTACCCGGTGGTGGCGATCAGCTATGCGTTGTTCTCGAACGACCCGAGCACGCAGCGCGACGTGGTCGTGGACTTCCTGAGGTACGCGCTCGGCGACGGGCAGCAGCAGCTGCCGGCGCTCGGCTACGAGCCGCTTCCCGAGCAGATCCGCGCCGCCGCGCTCGACCGTCTGCGGCGCGTCGGCAACGGAGGCTGATCAGAACGCCAGGTGCGTCGCGTCGCTCTCGCGTGGTCCGCTGCGCTCGGCTGCGGCGTTCTACGGATGCCGCGGCACCGCTCGGGCGATGTGATCATGGCGACAGGAACGACAGACACATGCAACGACGACAAGCGAAGGAGCCGGACATGGAAGTCGAAGCGGTCCAGGCACCGGTCATGACACACGAGGACTACCTCAAGCTGCAGCTCGATGGAGCGCGCCGCTACCTGAACGAGGCGCACGCCCTGCTCGCCGAGCGGCCGGCGATGGTGCCCCCGCGCGAGCACGTCGACAAGGCGATCGGCGCGGCACGCAACGCGGCGGAGCACCTGTACGACATCGGTCAGGTCGACGAGCCCGTCGAGGCGGTGCGCGAGGCGCTCGCCGCAGCGGAGGCGATCATGGTGGTGGTTCGCCACCTCGAGGTCGATCGGCCCGCGATGGTCGACGCCCGCAAGCTCGCAGCCGAGCAGCTGCGCGAGGTCGACGGCACGCTGGCCGGCCTCGAGCACGCGCTGCACCTCGACGGAGCCGCTGGCTGACGACGGGCGGCGACCCGGGGCGCCACGTCGGCGCTTCGGGTCAGACGCCGTTCTCGAAGTACGGCGGCGTCCAGCCGAGGTACTTCGCGCCCCACTTCTTTGAGATCTCCGAGAGCGGAACGATGTCGATCTTGCCGCTGCGCCGGATGTCGTTGGACGCGATCTTGCCGTCGCCCAGATAGACCGCGACGTGCCCTGCCCTGCCGGCACCCGTGTCCCAGAACACCAGTGCACCGGGTGGCGGATTGGAGTCGCCGCGGTGCTTCATCGAGTCGGGCATGATCTGCCACTGCTTGATAGCGGTCTCGGTGCCGGAGGCCTTCCAGCCATAGGCGCGTGCGACGAACCCGAGGCAGAGGCGGTCCCAGCTGCGCGACGGGTTGGCCACCTCGCGCTTGACCCTGGCGACCATCTGCTCGTACGAGTACGGATTCTTCTTCGGGATCGCGTCGAACGATGCCGGTGCGGCCGCGGTCGGCACCGCCGTGCTGGCGGTGTCGCCGGCCCGCATCTGCCGGGTGTCGTCGTTCTTCGCGTGCTTCTTCCGCTTCTTCTGCTTCTGCTGTTCGGGCCGCTCGGCACTGGTCGCCTGCAGCGCGAGGGGTGCTCCGTTCGCACCAGCTGCCTGCAGCTCGGCGGCCCCCTGCATTCCCTGCATCGATGAGCACGCGCAGCCCGACATTCCCCCCGCGCCGCCGCCGGTGACTGCCTGCGCGCCCTGCGAGGCACCGGTCGCAGCCAGTCCGGACTGCAGCTGCTGCACGAGTGATGCGAGCTGGTCGGTCAATTGCTGCAGCTGCGTGGTCAGCGACGCGAGCGCCGACGCGAGGTCGGTAGACGCTGGTGCACTGCTCGCCGCTGGCAACGGCGTGTTCGGTGCCGCTGTCGCGGTCACGGTCATGGCGAGTTCCCCCTCGTGGAGCGGCGCCCGATTTCGGCACGGGCGTGGTGCTCCGCATTCCAGCGTGCGACAGGTCGCCCGAGTCGTCAAGCGACGTGCGGCGGCATGGAGGTGGCCCCTTTGCGGGTACGGTGTCGGCATGCCGTGGTTTCGCTACCTCCAGCGCGAGCTGATCGGCCGCCGTGTGCGGTCCTTCGTCGTGGTCGCGTCGCTCGCGCTCGGCGTGACGCTCGTGATCGGACTGTCAGCAGTCTCGGACGGGATCGGCAACGCGCAGCAGGAGGCCCTCGACCCGCTCGGCACGCTCGGCACCGAGCTGCAGCTCACCCGGCCGATCGAGATCGGCGGCACCGGCTTCCTCGACCTGTCCCCGCAGGAGCGCACGACCCTGGAGCGCGAGAACGGCCGCACCGCGTTCGACTTCTCGGGCCTCGGGGATCCAGGTGATCGCTTCGAGCGCGACGTGTTCCTGCCGGCCACCCAGCTGACCTTCCCCAGCTCGGTCGCCGACGAGGCCGCGGCGCTCGACCATGTCGAGGGCGTGTCGCCGTCGCTCACGCTGCTCGTGGTCCGCCAGAGCGGCACCGTGCCGGAGACGACGGACCTGTTCGACCCGTCGAATCCGTCGAGCGCGCTGCAGCTCGGCAACCTCGACGTCGACTTCGAGACGATCACCGTCGCGGCATTCCCGCCCGACCGTGCCGACGTGGCGCCGGTCAGCGAACGCGACCTGCAGAGCGGCGAGTGGTTCAGGCCGGAGACCGCCAACGTGATGCTTGGCGAGACGTATGCCCGCCGACTCGGCATCGGTGCAGGCGACCGGATCAAGCTCGCCGACCGCAGCTTTCCGGTGACCGGCGTGGTCGCCACGCCGCTCGGCGGGCGCAGCGCCGACGTGTACCTGCCGCTCGGCCAGCTGCAGCAGCTCGCAGGCAGGCCCGGCCGGATCAACCTCGTCGGCGTGCGCGCGGATCGCTCCGAGAACGTGCCGCAGGTACGCACGGAGCTCGAGGGCCTCGTCGAGCAGGCGAGCGTCAGCGGCGCCGACGACGTGGCGGGGCGCGTCGACGGCTCGCTCGTGGACGCAGCCGACATGGCCGACCGGCTCGGAAGCGTGCTCGCCGGCATCGCGATCGCCGCGGCCACGCTGCTCGCGATCCTCGTCACGTGGTCGGGCGTGGTGCGTCGCACGCGTGAGCTCGGCACGCTGCGCGCGATCGGCTGGACGCGACGCCGCGTCATTCGTCAGGTGATGGTCGAAGCGGTCGTGCTCTGCGTGCTCGGCGCACTGCTCGGCCTGGGCGTCGGCCTTGCCGCGACCAAGGCGGTCGACTCCCGCGACCTGAGCTTCGAGGTACGCGGCAAGGGAGCGAGCCTGATCGAGGGCCTGCCCGGTGGCGCCGTGCAGCAGCTCGGCGGCACGGGCGCGGATACCGGCGATCGCGTCGAGACCGTGCGCGTGCGCGTACGCGCGGACCGCGGCTCCGCCACCACCGCGGCACTCGCAGCAATCGCCGCCGGCGTGCTCGCAGGCGCACTCGGTGCATGGCGCGCCGCGCGACTTCGACCTGCCGAGGCGTTCCGGGGAGTTGAGTGACATGGCGACGACGACGAGCACGCCCGCGACCGGTACCGACACCCGCGTGGTGCTGGGTGCGCACGACCTGCAGCGGACCTTCCAGCAGGGCAGCGAGACGATCCGACCGGTCGTCGACGTGGACCTGGAGCTGCACGCCGGCGAGTTCGCCGCGATCGTCGGCTCGAGCGGCTCCGGCAAGACCACGCTGCTGCAGCTGCTCGGTGGGCTCGACCGGCCCGACTCGGGCGAGGTGCGCATCGACGGAGTCGACACCTCGCGACTGAGCGACTCCGAGCTGACCGCAGTGCGAGCGCGTCGTCTGGGGATCGTGTTCCAGCAGTTCAACCTCGTGCCGACGCTCACCGCGCGCGAGAACGTCGAGGCGGCGCTGATGTCGCTCGGCATGAAGCGCGCCGCTCGACGCGCACGCGCCGACGAGCTGCTCGGCCAGGTCGGGCTCGCCTCGCGCGCAGGACACGTGCCGACGAAGCTGAGCGGCGGCGAGCAGCAGCGCGTGGCGATCGCTCGCGCACTGGCAGCGTACCCGCCGATCCTGCTCGCCGACGAACCGACCGCCAGCCTCGACCGGGAAAGCGCCGACCGCCTGATCGACGACCTCGCGACCCTCGCCGCCGAAAAGGGCACGACGCTGGTCGTCGTCAGCCACGACCCGGCCATGCATGCGCGCATGGACCGGATAATCGACATCGTCGACGGCGCACTGGTCGGGTGATGGCCATGCTTGTGAACCTGAGCGACTTCTGGGCCGGCCTGCCCACCGCGACGCAGGACATCGTCACCCTCGTCGCACTGCTGATGCCGGCGCTCATTGTCGGCATCGTCGTGACCCGGCGCTACCGTCCGCTGCGCCTGATCGTCGCCATGGCCTGGCGCTTCCGCTGGACCAACGTGCTGTTCATCGCACTGATCGCCGTATCCGTCGGCATCGGCGTCGGCCTGATCGCCCAGGAACGCGGCCTGCGCCAGGGCAGTGCTCATGCAGCCGCGAAATTCGACCTCATCGTTGCCGCGCCCGGCAGCGAAGTCGAGATGCTGCTCGCCGCCGTGTTCCTGCAGCCGACCGACGTGCCGCTCCTCGACGGCGAGACCTATGATCGCATCGCCAACCACGACAATGTCGCGCTGGCTGCTCCCATCGCCTATGGCGACAGTTATCGCGATTCACCCGTGATCGGCACGACCGCCGGTTTCGTCCAGCATCTATCCCGCAAGCTCGTTGCGGGACGCATCTTCCCTGCCCATCCCCAGACGCTTTT
>JAGQUL010000327.1:0-387 GCA_020438525.1 Thermoleophilia bacterium
CTCGCCGGCGCCGGCCGCGAGCTCGCCGTGGGGCGAGCCGGTCAGCTGCTCGTAGGCGAACGCGCGCAGCTCGGCGTGCAGCAGCGCGACCTGTCCGCGCAGCGCGGTCTCGCCGGTCGCAGGGGTGTCCAGCTCCAGGAGCTCGGCGAGCGTACGCAGCACCACGCGCGCATCGGCGAAGTGCTCGAACCGGTCGCTGCGCGCGGAGTGCAGCGCCAGCCCGGCGCGAAGCTCGTCGAGCGTGATCAGCTCCCGCTCGGCGGCGTCGAGCGCGCGAAGCAGCGCACACAGTTGCACGAGCGCGCGGCGAAGGTCGAGCGTGTCGCCCACGCGCGCGGCGGTGCGGAGCACGTCGCTCACGAGCAGCGCGTCGATCGCGTCGAGCTG
>JAGQUL010000327.1:398-9102 GCA_020438525.1 Thermoleophilia bacterium
CGCCGAGCGCGTCCGCGAGGCGTTCGCGCGCGTCGCCCGCGCGCGTGAGCACGTCGAGCACGTCGAAGGTCCGTGAGGTTCGTGCGAGATCGCGGGTCACGCGCACATCCTGCCACGCGGACGGGGCTGCGTCCGGGGTGCGTGGCACAACGGGAGTCCCAGCGCGAACGTTTTGCCCGGCGAACGCGGATGGGAGTACCACAGCCCCCCCCGAAGGAGATGCGACAGATGACCCGTTACGCGATCCTCGACCTGGAGACCACCGGCCTGGACGAGCGCGCGGGAGACCGCGTGATCGAGCTTGCCGTGCTGCTGGTGGACGAACACCTCGACGAGCTCGACCGCCTCGAGTCGCTCGTTGCGATCGACACGCCCGTCGCTGCCAGCCACGTGCATGGGATCACCGACATCGACCTGGTCGGCGCGCCGACGTTCGCCGATCTGGCGTGGCGCGTGGGTGAGCTGCTCGAGGGTGCGGTGGTCGTGGGCCACTACCCGCGGTTCGACCTGCGCTTCCTCGACGCGGAGCTGCAGCGGATCGGCATGGGGCTGCCGACCACGTCCGTGATCGACACGCGCGACACGTCGCGGGCCGCCGGGATCGTGGGGCGGCTGCGGATGGTCGACTGCTGCCGCGAGCTCGGCGTGCGCAACGACAACCCGCACACCGCGATGGGTGACGTGCTCACCACCCGCGCGCTGCTGGGCGCGTGCCAGACGCGCGGGGTGCAGCCGCTCGACCACGCGCGTCGGTTCACCGCTCGCGTGGTGGGCGCCGCATGGCCGATCGCCCCGCACACGACTGCGGGCCGCACGGTGGATCTGAATCCCCGCACGGCCCGCATCGCCTGACATCCGCTCCCCGCGAGGTCAGGCAGTTCGTCGCATGGTCACTGCTGCAGCCACGGCGGGACGATGCCGCCGTTTCCGTTGCCCATCGTGTGGATCGGCTCGTCGGCGTGCTGCTGCATCCACGGCGGGACGATGCCACCGTTGTCGTTCATGATCCGCGGCGTATCCGGGTCGGTCACGACCAGCCCGGGGTCCACCACCTGCGGCATCGGCTCGTCGATCCGCCGCTCGTGCTGCATCAGCTTGTGCTCGGCGGTGACGAGCAGCCCGAGCGCCTTCTCGAACCGTCCACCCGCGGGATCCCCGGGGCGGACCGGCACGCCGGTGCCGGCCTTCTCGAGCATCGCGATCGTGCCGACGAGCTCCTCGAGCGCGTGGCGCGTATCGATCACCGCGTCCTCGGGAGCCTCGACGTCGAGCGCCTCCTGCAGGTGGATGACCGCTTCGCGTGCTGCGGCGATCGCCGCCTCGCGCGGGTGCGGCCCGATCACCGGGATGTCGTTGCCGGCCGTGCCGAGCGCGTCGAGCGCGGCGCGTGCATCGACCTGGGCCTCGCGGATCCGGTCGGTGACGAACCCCGCACCGCCGCCGATCTGGGCGATGTCGTCTGTGTGAAGTACTTCTGCGACCTGCATTGTGATCGCCTCCCTCTCCCTCATGGACGTGGTGCCTTGCTGCACCTCGTCTCCTCGTGAGGATCACACAGGACCCGACGGACGCTGTCAGCGTGGCTAGCTGGCAGACCTGCTTCGGGAAACCCGCACGGGGGCTGCGGTCTCGTCAGCGGTAGTAGATCTTCCGCTCGCAGCTGCGCTGGATCACGTCGCCGCGGTTCGCGCGCACCGTGTCACGGCCGGGGCCGCAGTTGATGGTGTCGCCACGCGCGTGGTCGCGGGCATCGATCACGTCGTTGCCGGGCCCGCCGATCAGCTTGTCGCGCCCCGGACCTCCAATGAGCGTGTCGTTGCCGGTGCCGCCGAGCAGCGTGTCGTTGCCGCGACCACCCAGGATGCGGTCGTTGCCAGCACCACCGTCGATGCGGTCGTTGCGGATCGTGCCTGCAAGCCGGTTGTTTCCGCGGTTCGAGCGGCAGCTCGTCCCGATCAGGGTGTACGCGGTCGGGATGGCGAGCTGGCTCCCTGCCAAGTTTCCGCACACGTCCGTCTCCTCTGCAGCGATCGCTCCGACCCCGTTGGTGATGGCGACGAGCTGATCGACCCTGCCCCCCGAGAACGGGCGGTACATGATCGACTCGGACGTGCCGATGAACGCGCGGGTGCGTCCGACGGTGAATGCCCACGGCGCGAGTGACTCGCCGATCGTGGCGAGCGTCGTGGGCTGCGTGAACTGGGCCGTCAGGCCCCGTCGCGAGAGCCGGTAGCTGAATCGCAGCGTACCGGTCTGATCCTGGTACTGCGTGGCTGCGGTCCAGTAGATGTCGGTGCCGGTCGGTGCCGCGTCGATCACCTCCTGTCCCGTGCCCAACGAGATCCACCCGGTGGACAGCTGTCCGCCGTTCACGTTGACACGGCCGATCTGCGTGCAGTGATTGCGCGTGAAGTACACCCATGTGCCGTCGGTCGCCAGGTGCGACATGTAGCCGAACTCCGAGCATCCCTTCACCGGGATCGAAGCGAGCGTTGTGTCCGTATATGGCGAGCTCAGCTGCCGACGGTGGATCTCGCTTGTCGTCGTGCCAGTCGCGCTGTCGTACACGGCGTAGAAGAGCCAGTCGCCGTACACCGCGAAGGTATCGATTCCGCCGGGCAGCGGCGATGCTGCGAGCAGGTCATCGGTTCGGGACGACCCGTCCTTCCGTGCTCGACCGACGGTCGTGCCATCGGTCCAGTACACCCAGCCGCCGTCGTAGTCGACATCGGTGACGCGCCCGCCGCCCGGCACCTGCAGCCAACGGGTGGTGGCGTTCTGGCCGTCGTCGTCGACCTTGCCGATCCAGTCGCTGCCGGCGGCGGGATCGTTGCTCGTGAAGAACACGGTGGCATCCGCTGCGGCCGGCAGCACGAGCAGCGCGAGCGCCGTGAGCATCGAGGTGGGCAGGGACCGGAGCAGGAGCGAACGGAAATCTGTCATGAGCCGTATCTTGGAGCTCGCTGCTGCGACGACCATCCGTAGTTTCCCGTGCAGTGGTATCGGGCCTTCCGCCGAAGCTGCGTGATCTGGAATGTTGAGCGCTCACGCATCGTGGTGGGACGTGGCACACTTCGTGTCAGGAGGAATGCACATGGATGCTTCAACGAACACCGCCGATACCGCACCGATGATCAGCGACGTCACCGCCGCCACGTTCCAGGAGGCCGTGGTCGAACGCTCGAAGACCACGCCGGTGCTCGTCGACTTCTGGGCCGCGTGGTGCGGGCCGTGCCGGATGCTCGGACCGCAGATCGAGGCGACGGTCGAGGCGCGAGGCGGCGAGGTCGCGCTCGCGAAGGTCGACACCGAGGCCAACCAGGACCTCGCTCGCCAGTTCAACATCAGCGGCATCCCGCACGTGAAGCTCTTTCATGGCGGGCGCGAGGTCGCGAGCTTCGTGGGCGCGCGCAACAAGGCAATGATCGACCAGTTCCTCGACGAGCACCTCGGCCCGACTGCGTTCGACGGGCTGCTCGACGAGTACCGCGCCAGCGGGCGCTTCACGGAGGCAGTCGAGGCGTTCGGGCTCGGCTACGTGGAGCAGGGCCTGCAGCACCTGCTCGAGGCGGTGGAGCGCGGCGGAGATGATCGCGACGACGCACGCGCGTTCATGGTGGCGGCGTTCGAGCATCATGGTGCCGCCAACCCGGCCGTGGCCCGCTACCGCAAGCAGCTCGCGACCGCGCTGTTCTGACCGCGAGGCAGTGCGATCGATTTTCGTGCGATCGGGTGCACACGAAGTGCGCGTCGCAGCGCCGATCGATTTTCGTGCGATCGGGTGCACACGAAGTGCGCGTCGCAGCGCCGACCGATTTTCGTGCGATCTTCGCGTCAGCACTTCATGACTGATCGCACGAAAATGGGTGGGCGATTGATTGGGGGCGAGTGCTCGCCAGCACTCGATCGCACGAAAATGGGTGAGGTGCCCTGACGTGGTGTCGGATTGCACCCGATCGCACGAAAATGGGTGTGGGCTTCGGGGCTCGCGCCGGCGCGATGCGGGATCGATCAACCCTCAGTCGCCGCACCAGACCCAGGTAGCGCCGTCGCCGAGCGGCACGCGCCGCGCCGATCCATCCGCGACCAGCGCCAGCAGCTCGAGTTCCGCGGCCTCGCGGTCCGGAGCGTCGTTGCCCGCCGCCATGATCCGTGCGACCTCCGCGGTGGTCACGTCCGCGCCGTGTCGGCTGTCGGCAAGCCCGCGCAGCACCTCGGCGGCCGACCCGGCCGGCGCGCGGCGATCAAGCGTCGGGTCGAGGTTCGCGACGAGCACGTCGTAGGCTTCGACCGGCTGGAACCCGGTTGCCTCGAGCCGCTTCCCGCTGCCGTCGGCACGCTCGAAACGAACGCTCGGCGCCGTGTAGCGCTCCGCGCCGTCGGTGTTCGCGGTCTTGCCCTGCAGCGCACCCGCGGTGCCCGCCGCCGATCGCGACTCGGCCCGATCGGCCTCGTACGCCTGCGTGACCTCGTCCGAATCGAGCGCGGCGACCACCGCGTCGGCATCGATCCCGTCGAGCCGTGCCAGCACGCCGTGCAGCTGGTCGTCGTCCTCCAGCACGAGCGGGGTGGTGAACTGTGCGAGCTGCATCGAGCGCAGGGCGTGCCACTCCCGCCCCGGATGCAGCAGCCGCGTCGCGACGATTGCGCGGCAGGCGCGGGCCGTGGCGCTGATGCGTGGCTTCGGCGCGGGCGCGAGCGGCATCCCGTAGCGGCGGAAGCGAACCTGGCCCTGCGCGCTCCTGAGCGGCGTGTAGCCGCGGTCGACGTACTGCTGCGCGCTCTCGGTGAGGCCGATCAGCACGAGGTGCCAGTCGAGCTGCGCGCCGTAGCGCCACTCGATCGTGCGCAGCGCGGGGATTGCCGAGTAGCCCCACGGGCAGCCGGGGTCGTTGAAAACGGTGACGGTGATGCGGTTCGAATCCATGCGCCGCATGCTTGCACGCGCCCCGTGGGTTTCGTGTTCGGCGCGTGCGGTAGGCGTCACGCGAACGAGTTGCGACCGCGACCCGGATTCGACCCCCAAGGAGCTTGCGATGGTGACGGTGCTGAACGAGACGGACGTGGTGGCGCTGCAGGTCGGCGGCACGCTCACGCGCGACGACTACGAGCAGGTGATCGTGCCCGCGCTCGACGAGGCGGCATCCGGGACCGGATCGCTGCGCGTGCTGTTCGAGCTCGAGGACGACGAGATCCCCAGCTGGACCGCCGGCGCGATGCTCGACGACGCGAAGCTCGGCCTGAACCACTGGCGCGACTTCCACCGGATGGCGGTCACCACCGACAACCAGACGGTGCACCGCGTCGCGCCGATCCTCTCGGCGCTCGTGCCCGGCGAGGTCAAGGCATTCGGGCGCGAAGAGCACGACGCCGCGCTCGCGTGGCTGCGCGCCTGAACGCGAACGTCCAGGTGCGCGGCGCCACGCGCGCGCGGCATCGAGGCATGGTGCTGTGCGGCTACGAGCGCGTCAGCGCTGCGCGGACAGCGGCTTGATGCCGATGCCGCCCGGCGTGATCACGTTGATCGCCAGCGACTGGCGGCCACCGCGGCCGAACACGTCGACACGCTCGTTGAGCAGGGCCACGAGATGGTTCACGTCCTGCTGGGAGCGGGCGACCACGTCGACCACGTTGCGGTCGGCGGCGGAGGAGTCGTTGACCCAGGCGACGCCGGGAAGCAGCTTGAGCGCCTCGACCACATCGTTCGCGCCGACGTTGTACGGGATGCCGGTGAGCGGCATGCGCACGACGAGCTTGGCGCCGAACAACGTGTCGCGAAGCAGGTTCGCCGCGGTCACGCCGCGGGGCACGTCGTTGAACGTCGCTTCGAGCGTCACGGCATCCTTCGCCTCGAGCGAGCTGGCACCGAGCGCTTCGAAGTCGGCGTGGAACTGGCCCTTCGCGTAGAGGGAGGGGGCCGGCGCGCAGCGGTCGGGGGTGATGATGGGGGAGAGGTTCATGGGAGAGGCTCCAGGGGAGAGTATTTTTCGGCCCAAGGCCGATTTCGCTGAAAGATTGTAGGCAGAAGCGCAAGGAGAACACAAGTCATTAGGCGATAAATCGTCGCAAATCTGACGATTGCTTCAGAACGGCGCGATCCAGTAACGCCCGACCGCAACCACGATCGCCAGCACGCCCAGCGCGATCGACGGCACTCGGATCGGCGTGGGATCGTTGCGCCGCAGGTGCGTCGAGTAGGCACCGAGCATGTCCAGCGCGAGCCCGGCAGCCGCCAGCGGGACGAGCCACGCCGCCACGTCGACGAGCGGCGGAACGACCAGCCCGACCGCGCCCGCCACCTCGACGAGCCCGATCAGGCGCACCTGCCACGGCGTGAAGTCGCGCGCCCATGCCCCCGCGCGCCGTTGCTCCAGCCGCTCGCGCGGCACCACGAGCTTCATCGCTCCGGCACCCGCGAACGCCACCGCAAGCACCCACGCCACGATCCACAAGAGAGCATCCATTGCACGGAACGGTATCGGTAGCATCCGACGCCGTGACCGCCGAGACTCCAGAATCGATGCCGCTTCGTCACCTGCGCCCCCGTGACGGGAGCGAGCAGCGAGCAACGACGTTCGAGCTGTTCTTCGACCTCGTGTTCGTGTTCGCGATCACCCAGCTGAGCCACCACCTGCTCGCGCACCTCGATTTCCACGGCGTGCTCGAGACCGGATTCCTGCTGCTCGTCGTGTGGTGGGCGTGGAACTACACGACCTGGATGACGAACTGGTTCGATCCCGATTCGCGCCCGGTCCGGCTCGTGCTGATCGGCGTGATGGGACTCGGGCTGCTCATGAGCGTGGCGATCCCGGAGGCGTTCGGTGATCGAGCGCTGCTGTTCGCAGGCAGCTACGTCGCGCTGCAGGTGCTGCGCAACACCTTCAACGTGTACGCGGTGCACGACGGCTCGGAGCGCCATCGCTCCTTCCAGCGGATCCTCGCGCACTCCATCGTCTCGGGGGCGCTCTACATTGCCGGCGCGGTGATCGGCGGCGAGTGGCTCGTGCCGCTCTGGATCGCGGCACTCGTGCTCGACTACGCCGGTCCCTACCTGCGCTACTGGACGCCCGGGCTCGGCGCATCCTCGACCGACTCGTGGGACGTCAACGGCGAGCACTTCGCCGAGCGCTTCCACCTGCTCGTGATCATCGCGCTCGGCGAGGGGATCGTCGTGACCGGCGCCACTGCCGCGCAGCAGTCGCTCTACGGTGACTCCGTGCTCGCGATCCTCGTCGCGTTCCTCACGAGCGCGGCGATGTGGTGGATCTACTTCGACTTCGTGGCCGAGCGCGCGCGCCAGCGCCTGCACCGAAGCTCCGACCCGGGGCGTCTGGCTCGCGACGCGTTCACGTACCTGCACCTGCCGATCGTGCTCGGCATCATCCTCACCGCCGTGAGCGACGAGCTGCTCGTCGCCCATCCCGGCGAGCCGTTCGAGCTGCCGATCATGGCGGTCGCCGGACCCGCGCTCTACATGGTCGGCCACAACCTGTTCCGCCTCGTGATGGCGCGCAGCATCAGCATGAACCGGCTCGTCGCGACCTTCGCCCTGCTCGCGCTCGTGCCGATCGCAGATACCGTGAGTGCGCTCGTGGTGAGCACGCTCGTGCTCGGCGTGCTCGTCGCGCTGATCGTGCGCGAGCAGCTGATCAGCGTGCCGCAGCTTCCCGAGCAGGGGGTCGTGCACGACACGATCGACGGGCGACGACCGGCCGGTGGCGAAGCATGAGCATCGAGTCGCTGCTGGTGCCGCTCGGGATCGCGTTGTTCGCGATTCCCGCGATCGACCTGTTTCGCGAGCTGTTCCAGCCGGGCGGGCGGGGCGGGATCGGCCATCTGGTCGCGCGCATCGTGTGGCGCGTGCTGCGTGCGCCCGCTCGGCGCTCGCCGTTGATCGCGTCGCTCACCGGCCCGATCATCCTGCTGCTCACGCTCGCAGCGTGGCTTGGCCTGAGCGTGCTCGGGTGGGCGCTGATGCTCACGCCGGCCATGAACGGATCGGCGTTCGTGGGGCACGAAGCCGGCGGTGCGTTCGTCGATGCCCTGTACCTCTCGCTCGTCACGATCAGCACGCTCGGGTTCGGGGACGTGGTGCCCGACGCCGACTGGGCGCGCCTGATCGTGCCACTCGAGGCGCTGTTCGGGCTCGGCGTGGCGGCCGGCTCGATCAGCTGGCTGTTCAATGTGCAGACCGTGCTGTCGCACCGCTCGACGCTCGCGACTCGGATTGCGATGCTCGAGGCGGCCGAGGGCGGTACCCCCGATACGCTTCCGATCGAGCAGCTCGACCGCAGCGAGGCGCTCGTGATGGACCTCGCATCGCACCTCGCGAGCGTCCACGCCGACCTGGTCCACGTGCCGATCAGCTACTGGTTCAAGACCGGCGAGGATCGCCACTCGCTGCCCGAGCAGCTCGCCTGGCTCGTCCATCTGGCCGATCGCTGCACCGTCGCCCGCGACCCGATCGTGCGCCTGCATGGCGGCGTGCTGCGACGACAGCTCGACGGCACCCTGCGGGACGTCGCGCACGAGTTCCTGCACCTGCCGCGCGACACGCCGTCGGGCGAGGTGCTGGCGGCCTGGCGCCGCGACCACTCCATCGCCGGCGCGTAATCGCGTCGCCCCCGCTTCGGACCACCGCGGCCTGGTTGCATCGCCCCCGCCGCGCATCAGCTTCCCGCGCCGCGTATCGGCTTCCTGCGCC
>JAGQUL010000328.1 GCA_020438525.1 Thermoleophilia bacterium
GCGACAGTCAATCGAACCAGTCCCGTCCCCAGGGTTGGGGGCGGTCAGACGGGATTGTCCGCGTCGAGGAACTCGTGTCGCAGGTCGAACTCGCGGGCCAGCAGCTCACCGAGCGCGCGGATCCCGAAGACCTCGGTCGCGTGGTGGCCGCCGGCAAGGAACATGATCCCGAGCTCGCGGGCACGAGCGTCGGTCTCCTCGCGCGGCTCGCCGGTGAGGAACGCGTCGCAGCCGAGTTCCGCGGCCTCGTCCACGTCGGCTGCCGCGCCGCCAGAACACACCGCCACCCGGCGCACCCGCTCCAGGTCCGCGCCGAGCACGAGCGGATCGCGACCGCCCAGCACGCTTCGTACTCGCTCGCGGAAACGATCCGGTGCCAGCCCGTCGCCGGGCAGCTCGCCGACGACCCCGATCGCCCGACCACCGTGGACGGCAAACGGTACGTCGACCCTGGTCAGCTCCAGCAAATCCGCGATCAGCGCGTTGTTGCCGATCCCCGGATGCGCATCCAGGCCGAGGTGGTAGCCGGCGAGCGTGATGTCGTGGTCGATCAACACCGCGAGTCGTTCGCGCATGATCGGATCCACCACCTGCGACATGCCCTTCCAGAACAGGCCGTGGTGGACGAGCAGCAGCTGCGCTCCCACCGCCGCCGCCCGCTCGAACGCGTCGCGCGTGGAGCTGACCGACGTGGCGATCGTGTCCACATGCTCGGCCCGCCCGCTCACCTGCAGCCCGATCGGGCAGTAGTCGGCGAACGCGTGGGCGTCGAGCAGGGTCTCGGCATGGTCGAGGATCGTTCGGACGGTAGCTGCCATGCGGCCCGGGTACCCGTGGCGCAGCTGCCGCAACCGTGCCGCGAAGATGGTGGGCGACGACGGGTCGGCGGCGCGAAACGTCGCCCCCGCAGTGCACTTCGTGGCGTGCTCGTGACGAAGTCGACACGGATCCGGCACGAACTGCGCACAACGCGTCACACCTTCATCGAGACGATCTGTGCAGACAGGCACCCGGAGACGCCGGGCGCCGATGCGGATGGAGGTCCAGATGAACATGGTCGCGCTGGTGGGAAACCTCGCCACCGATCCCGAGCTGCGCGAGACGAGCGGCGGACGCGCGGTCTGCACGTTCCGGATCGCGGTGTCGCGAGCGCCCGGGAACGAGGCCGACTTCTTCACCGTGGTCGCGTGGGAGCGGCAGGCGGAGGTCTGCAAGCAGTACCTCTCGATCGGGCGACGCGTCGCGATCGACGGCCGCCTGCATCACTCGACGTGGACGGTCGAGGGCGAGGAGGGCAGCGAGCCGGTTCGCCGCAGCAAGGTCGAGGTGATCGCGCATCGCGTCGAGATGCTCGGCGGGCCCCGCAAGGAGCAGCCGACGCAGGACTCGCCGGTCGAGGGCGCAGAAACAGCGTCTGAGCCGCACGTCGAGTCCGCAGGCGTGCCCACGCCCGACTTCGCGTTGGGTTGACTGCACCACGCCCCCGGGTGGCACTCGGATCGACCGGTGCCGCCCGGGGGCGATGCCGACGCGTTCGTGGCCTGGAGCACCTCGTCCAGGGTCGGCGGCAATCCCCGCAGTGATTGCCTCGAGACGCATCCTCGTCCCCGAAACTCATGAATTCGAGGGCGATCGCTTGCGGTTGGGTCGTTCGCCTGCGAGACTGCGTCCCGCATCACTGGTATCTGGGGAGATGGCCAGCGGTGCGGACACCTTGGGGAGAAGGGGCCCACCATGTGGGGGATCACTGGACGAGGAGCGCGCCTTGGGGAAGGTCGCCGCTCCGGACGAACGCTGCAGGTCGGCATCGCGCGGATTGCCGTGCGTGGACCGGTCGAGCACGCAGTGCTCGACATCTCGGGCGAGCTGGACTTCAGCTGCGTCCAGGCGTTGCTCGACGTCGTCGCCGAGCTGCCGCATCGCATCGCTGCGCTGGACCTGACCGGTCTCGACTTCGTCGATGGCGCTGGTGCCCGGGCGATCGAGCGCATCCGCGTCGAACGCGAGGAGCTGCACGGCGTGCGCCCGACGATCCAGGGCGCATCGAGCGCGGTCGAACGCACGCTCCGATTCGTTCGCAGCCGCGACGGGCGGCTCGCGGTGAATTGAGCCACGTCAAGGCACGATGAATTCACGCGGGGCCGGTCGTTTCGACCGGCCCCGCGTTGAGTCGGCGTCCCGTGGCCACGGTTGCGTGGCATGGGCACCGCCAGGTACGAAACGGGGCCGGTCCCTG
>JAGQUL010000329.1:0-1211 GCA_020438525.1 Thermoleophilia bacterium
GATCAGCGTCTCGAGCACGATGGGCCCGGGCGTGCCGATCGACTCCGGCGTGAGCGCCGACTACTCGGTCGCGCCGGAGGCGTAGCCGACCAGATCGTTCCGACGGGGGCGGGCTCGCAGCTGCGAGCCCGCCCCCGTCGGAACGATCTGGTCGGCTACGCCTCCGGCGCGACCGAGTAGTCGGCGCTCACGCCGGAGTCGATCGGCACGCCCGGGCCCATCGTGCTCGAGACGCTGATCGACTGCACGTAGCGACCCTTCGCGCTCGACGGCTTCGCGCGCAGGATCTCGTCGTACATCGCGCCGTAGTTCTCGGCGAGCTGCTCGGCGGTGAAGCTCTTGCGCCCGATCACCACGTGCACGATGCCGTAGCGGTCGGTGCGGTACTCGAACTTGCCGCCCTTGGTCGCCTCGACCGCCTTCGCGACGTCGAACGTCACGGTACCGGTCTTGGGGTTCGGCATCTTGCCGCGCGGGCCGAGGACCTTGCCGAGCTTGCCGACCGTGGCCATCATGTCGGGCGTGGCGATCACGACGTCGAAGTCGAACCAGCCACCCTCGATCTTCTTGGCGAGGTCGTCGCCACCCACGAAGTCGGCGCCGGCCGCCTCGGCCTCGCTCGCCTTCTCGCCCTGGGCGAACACGAGCACGCTCACCGTCTTGCCGATGCCGTGCGGCAGCGTGGTGGTGGAGCGCAGCATCTGGTCGGCCTTGCGGACGTCCAGGCCGAGCTTGAAGTGCGCTTCGACCGCCTCGTCGAACTTCTCGCTGCCCATCTCCTTCACGAGCTGGAACGCCGTGAGCGGATGGTAGGGGGTCTCGCGGTTGACCTTCTCCCGCTGGCTGCGCCAGCGCTTGGACGTACCGCGTCGGATGGTGGCCTCGGCCATGTTCGTGCTCCTTCGGGGTGCAGGCGACGACGGGTTGTCGTCTCCCCCATTCGCTTGGTTGGGTGGATCAGGCCTCGACGGTGACGCCCATCGAGCGCGCGGTGCCGGCGATGATCGCCTTGGCCGCCTCGATGTCGTTGGCGTTNNGTCGGGCATCTTCTGCTCGGCGATCGCGGTGATCTGCGCGTCGGTCAGCTCGCCGACCTTGTCGCGATGCGGCACGGCGCTGCCGCTCTTGAGCTTGAGCGCCTGCTTGATGAGCACTGCCGCCGGCGGCTGCTTCATCACGAACGTGAACGAGCGGTCCTCGTACACGGTGAT